>MHXP01000054.1:0-8161 GCA_001824485.1 Planctomycetes bacterium GWA2_39_15
GTAATTTTTTCAGCACTTGCTCTAATGCCCCATTGGGGACATTCATTTTTAATCCAACCTTTTCACGGGCAATAATCGCCCCTTCAAAGAGCATTGCAAGGTTTTCTATTTTCGTGCGCTTCCAATCATCTTTCCACGAACTGTGGTTAGCAATAAGCAGGGTTGTTGATTCAATAATAGTTTCCACAATACGAAGTTTATTTGCTTTCAGGCTACTGCCGGTTTCTGTAAGCTCTACAATCGCATCAACTAAGTCTGGAGCCTTCGCTTCCGTTGCGCCGTGAGAAAACTCAATATCGGCAACAACTCCCCGTTCAGCCAGGTATTGACGTGTTACATTCACCAGTTCCGTTGCTATCCTTTTTCCCTGTAGATGGTCCACGGAGCGTATTGTTGAATCCTCTGGAACAGCTAAAACCCATCTGACTTTTGTTAGCTGCTGTTTTGCATATACCAAACTCACTACTACCCTTACGTCTGAGCCGGCTTCTTTTACCCAATCAGCCCCCGTTAAGCCCGCATCAATAATACCTTTTTCAACGTATCTTGACATATCTTGTGGTCGGATTAGTCTAACAGAAATTTCATCATCATCAATCGTTGGATAATAAGACCTGGCACTTACACGTACGGTATAACCCGCCTTTTTCATCATATCAAAAGTTGCTTCTTGTAGACTGCCTTTAGGTAGACCTAAATGTAATTTTTTCATTCTTATAACTCACCTTTTATATCTATATTGCTGTCTTTAACTGCTTCATCAATAAGTTTCGAAATATGTATGCTCTTCTTAATTGACTCATCTAAATAAAAAGTCAAAATGGGTGTATATCTTATTTTCAATCTCGCACCTACTTCTTTTTGAATAAATCCTTTTGCATGTTCTAATCCCCACAGGGTTTTCTTCTGTGCTGCATCATCCCCGAGAATAGAGACATACACTTTTGCCCTTCTCAAATCAGGAGAAATTTCCGCCCTTGTTACAGTAATAAAACTTATCCGAGGTTCTTTTAATTCATAAAGTATGATCTTACTTACTTCCTGTTTAACAGCTTCGTTTAACCTCTCAATTCGCCTTGATGACATAATAAATCCTATTCACTTATTTATTAATAATGAACAAACTCAAAAAAATCTTTATTAAAATTGAGTGGAACTTGTATGTCAATTTTCCAGAATGAGGTCAAACAAATTCGAGATGATAATCAACAAGTTCAATAGAAGTCGCACATCTGAACATATTAATTAAATTCGATAAGGTGCTGTTCACGTACTGTGTGTCGTTTCCTACCATTGCGATTCCTAATTTAGAATATTGGCAATGATCTAAAGTGCCGGTTTCCGAGACAGAAACATTAAAATTATTTTTAATGCGATCTTTCAGACTTTTAATAATACGACGTTTATCTTTTAACGTATTTGCACTTCTAATCACCAGCCGAACATTCAACAAGCCAACTACGGTATCATCGTTAGATTTGTAAAACTCTAAATTCATTACAAAACAATAGGCAATAAAATGAAAAGACTTGAAAGTGGAATACATCTCCTCATTACACGCTATTTTGGCACCAAACTATAATCCACCAAACTACACAGTCAGGGTGCGAGCAATCTTTTGAATTTCGTATGCTTCCACAATGTCTCCAACTTTTATATCACTATAGTTTGCAATTTTCAGCCCACATTCGAATCCTGCCCTAACTTCCTTTACATCATCTTTAACTATCTTTAAAGATTCTAATTTACCATCGTAAATAATAATGTTGTTGCGAATCAAACGGACTGAGGAATTCCTAGTAATTTTACCAGTTTTTACATAACAACCTGCAATATTACCATACTTTGAGATATTGTAAACCTGTCTTATTTCAACCTGACCCAAAACAACTTCCTTAGATTCAGGTTCAAGCATACCTTCCATAGCGGCCTTTATTTCATTGGTTGCGTCGTATATAATTTTATAAAGCCTGACTTCCACTCCTTTTTCTTCTGCAAGTATACGCGCCTTATCCTCTGTTGTCACATAAAACCCGATTATAATCGCATCAGATGCATCAGCAAGAAGCACATCCGATTCTGTAATGCCTCCAACAGCACAGTGTAATATTTTCACTTTAACTTCTGGGGTAGAGAGTTCTTCTAATGCCTTCTTGAGCACTTCGACAGAACCTTTATAGTCAGCTTTTAGAATCACCTTGATTTCCTTTACCTTCCCTTCAGCAATTTTGGAATAAAGGCTATCCAACGTAACATGCTGATGTTTTGACAAGGAAAATTCACGTTCCTTCTTTTGCCTTTCCTGTGCAATTTCTCTGGCTTTTTGTATATCGCTAACTATATAAAATTTATCCCCGGCCTCGGGAACTTCAGAAAAATCGGAAACAGACACCGGTGTTGACGGGCCAGCCTCTTTTACCTCAACTCCCCTGTCATTTGTCATCAGCCTTGCCCTGCCAAAAGTCCTGCCACAAAGAATAATATCCCCTTGATGTAATGTACCGTCCTGTATCAAGACATTTGCCACAACCCCTCGTCCTTCACTCAAATGCGCTTCAAGCACAACTCCTCTCGCAGGATTATTAGGATTTGCCTTTAGTTCAAGGATTTCAGATTCTAACAAAAGCCTTTCGAGCAGTGTATCAATTCCCTTTTTCGTCACGGCAGAAGTCTCGACAAATTGTGTCTTACCGCCCCAATCTTCAGGAATTAATTCTAAGCTTGCAAGTTGTTGCCTGACTCGTAATGTATTTGCGCCGGGTTTATCTACTTTATTCAAAGCCACAACAATTGGAACATTAGCAGCTTTGGCATGATTTAACGCCTCTTCCGTTTGAGGCATTACTCCGTCATCGGCCGCTACAACGAGCACTACAACGTCCGTAATATTTGCCCCCCTTGCCCGCATTGATGTAAATGCCTCATGACCTGGTGTATCAAGAAACACCACATGTTTGCCATTCGTTTCTACCTTATAAGCGCCAATATGCTGAGTAATACCGCCAACCTCTCCAGCGGCTACATTTGTCTGGCGAATACTGTCTAAAAGAGAGGTCTTTCCATGGTCAACATGACCCAGGAAAGTTACAATTGGCGCACGATACACCATGTCTTCAGCCTTTGTAGATACCTGTTCAATTATAAAGTCATGCTCTTCCTGAGCCTCTCGTTTTTTAATTTCGATCTCTATTCCATACTCAACGCCCAACAACTGGACAATATCTTCGTTTAATATCTGATTAATCGTTGCGCGGACATTATGTTCAAGGAGTAACTTGGTTATAATATCATTAGCACGAATTCCTAACTTGAAAGAAAGGTCTTTTACTGTTATTGGAGGTTCCATAACAACCTTTGTTTGCTTGTCCTTAATTACCGGTTTTTTTGTTTCTGCTGTTTCCCCCAAATGCCCATGCCTCCTATGCGATACAAAATTTGGAGTGCGCTTCTTCTTCCAATATGGTTTTGTTGGGGTTACCTTCATAACCCGTTGCTGTTGAGGTACGTCTTTATGAATTCTAACAACTTTACTAGGATGGATGGGATTGACAGCCTTATTTGCCTGTGATATTACTGTGTCGTCCTTTTTTTGTTCAACTGCCTGCTTAACAACAACATCTTTTACTTTTGGCTCTTCCTTTATAAGAGTTGTCTTTTTGCTTGGTTGAAAAAGTTGTTTTATCATTTCAGCCTGCTCAGGAATCAGTGTGTTTGCATGATGGTTAATATGAGTCAACCCTTTTTCATGACATTTTTCAATCAACAGAGCGCTCTTTACCCCTAATTCTTTTGCAAGTGAACTGATTCGAATTTTTTCCATTTCAACTCCTAACTGCAACATTTGTTGGGTTTTGACTCAACGAAACCCAAAAACTTAATCTGTTAAATGTTGAGTTGTATTAATGCTTATCTCAACATACATTTAAAATTGAAGTTTCTTAAACACCAAAATCCTATAGACATGAATTATGTTCCCTCTTTTTTACCCGCCGCTTCTACACTTTCAGCAGGCACAGAACCAGCTGTATTCAAATTGTCAGAAGTCGTTTTGTTTGATTCGGTAACTTCTGTAAGTTCTACTGTGCTAGGTTTCTGCCTTTCTTCCAGTTCTGATTCTGTTATGATGTCAATATCCCAGCCAGTCAAGCGAGATGCAAGTCTTACATTTTGTCCCTTCTTGCCAATTGCTAAAGAAAGTTGATCATTCGGTACCACAATAGTTGCAACCTGATTTTCAGCAGACAAAATGATCCCCGAAACTTCGGCGGGTTTCAAGGCATTAGGCAAAAGTACTTCGGGTTCATCGCTCCACCTGATAATATCAATTTTCTCGCCATTTAACTCATCCACAATATTCTTAATCCTGGAACCACGCACACCAACGCATGCACCAACACAGTCAACATTCCGATCGCTTGAAGACACAGCAATCTTAGTCCTATGTCCCGGCTCTCTTGCCAGCGTTCTGATTTCAATCGTACCCTCTGCAATCTCAGGCACCTCTAATTCAAAAAGTCGGCGAACAAAATCAGGATGCGCCCTTGATAGTAATACTTTTACACGCGTGCCTACTTTCTTCACATCAACGACAAGCGCCCTTGCTCGTTCACCATTATTATAATGCTCATCTGCAATTTGTTCCGATTTATGTAATGTAGCTTCTGTTTTACCCAAATTTACAATCATCGCTGAGCCTTCGAACCTTTGAACGATACCACTGACAATGGTACCCTTTCGGCTAAGAAATTCCTCATATATCACGTCCCGCTCAGCCTCTCGTATTTTTTGAATAATAACCTGCTTGGCAGTTTGCGCTGTAATCCTGCCCAATTCGGAAGGGTCTATTTTGTGGTCGCCTTCCATGGCTATAATCTCCCCAGTATCCCGATTAATTTGAATAGAAATCATATGCAGAGATTTAAAATGTTTTCGGGCAGCGGTAGTCAGGGCAGCCTCTATGCCTTGAAACACAACATCTTTGGCAATTTCCTTATCCCTGTGCAAACTATCTACTAAACGTAATAAACTTTCTTTATCCATAAGTACTTTTTATAGTTAATTGTTATGATTAATTATACTCTTAGCTCGTAATGACATTCCATGTCATTACGAGCTATAGCGAAGCAATCTCAAATCTTTTTTAAACATAAGATTGCTTCGTAGTTTCACTCCTCGCAATGACATTGGTGTTATTCCATTTTGAAGTGAATCAATAGAAGAATCTTAGTTTTGAAATTCTTTAAATACTCATTAGAAAACAAACTCTTAAGCAGAAACGATCCCCCCATTAAAACAAAAAAGTGGGTTCTCCCCACTTTTTATAATCCTTCAACCTCCTTTTAGACTGTTTATTTATAATTATTCAAAAACCTTTAAGGATAACGCATCATCTTTTTATCCCCTTGCTTCTGTTTAATAATCAATTTAATTAAAATGCTAACAAATAAAGCCAATATTGTCAAGTTATTTTTACGGTAAGAGTTTTCGTTGTAAGTAGATGCAAGGCTTTGTACAATTACCACTTAAAATGTCTTTGATATTCAAATTTTATTTTGTTAATATCTGTCTAGAGGAATTTCATAATATGGTAATCATTATAGATAATTACGACTCCTTTACCTATAACCTTGTACAGCAAATTGGTGCATTTGGTGAAAGGATGGAAGTCTTTAGAAATAACAAGATCAATCTTGATGAAATTGAGGAAAAAAAACCTGACCATATCATTATCTCTCCTGGTCCGTGTACACCAAAAGAAGCAGGTATTTCTAATGATATAATAAACCGCTTTTCAGGTAAGATACCAATCCTTGGAGTCTGTTTAGGTCACCAGTGTATTGCATATTCCTATGGTGCAGACGTGGTTCGTGCACGCAGGCTTATGCACGGCAAAACGTCTATGATCAAACATGATGGCAAAACCATCTTTAAAGGACTTTCTAATCCTTTTGAGGCAACGCGTTATCATTCTCTCATTGTAAAAGAAGATACATTGCCGGATTGTCTTGAAGTTACAGCCAGGGCAGATGAAGATGAGATTATGGGTATCAGACATAAGGAATTCACATTAGAGGGAGTTCAGTTTCATCCCGAATCTTTTTTAACTGAAGAAGGGCCAAAACTTCTTAAAAACTTTCTATCACTTTAGTTACTTAAAATAAATTTGGCCCAGTAGTCTTTGACAATATGCAAAATTTTTCCGACCATCTTATCGCTATCATCCGCAAAAAAAACAGTTGTGTAGTGGTAGGATTAGATCCCCATTTTAAACTCATCCCTGACGATATTAAACAAAAGTTCTTAAATTTGCATAAACCTAGCCTTGAGTATGCAGCACGCGTCATCCTGGAATTCAACATACAGGTCATAGACATCATCACACCATACGTAGGCATTGTCAAACCTCAGATTGCATTTTATGAATTGTATGGCTGGTGGGGTATCTGGGCTTACGCTGAAACCATTAAATATGCTAAAGAAAAGGGGCTAATTGTGATTGGGGACGTTAAAAGAGGTGATGTTCCCACCACGGCAGAGGCATACGCTAATGCCCATATTGGAGAAGTATATGTAAACGATACCATTGAAACACCGTTTGCAGCTGATGCTGTAACTGTTAACCCATTTTTAGGAACAGACAGCATACTCCCCTTTATACAAACAGCCAAAAAACATAACAAGGGCATATTCATCCTTGTAAAAACGTCAAACCCACTCTCTGGTGAATTTCAAAACCTTATATGCGGAAAAAAGAAATTGCATGAAATTATCGCGGAAAAGACAAATGAATGGGGAAAAGATTTAATTGGTAAGGAAGGATACAGCGCTATTGGTGCAGTTGTTGGTGCTACATTTCCTAAAGAGATAACAACCTTGCGGAAAGTTATGCCTATAGCCTTTTTTCTTGTCCCAGGCTATGGCGCTCAGGGCGCTACAGTACAAGACATAAAATACTGCTTTAACAAGGATGGTCTTGGAGCTATTATCAATGCGTCGCGTTCAATCCTTTACGCTTATGACATCTCCCCCTGGAAAGAAAAATATGGCATAACCGCATGGAAAGAGGCTACCAGGGAGGCTTTAATTAAGATGAATGAAGAGATAAATGAAATATTTTTAGACGTCACTAAATAAACTATAATTTGTAAAATACAGTTTTGCTGTTTGCTAAACTACTTGAATACGAACAGCAGCTCTTTCCTCTTATTATTCAATTTATTTTTTACCGGAGATTTAATATGTTCAAACGCAGATCTTTTGTGTCGCTCATTGTAATAACTTTTTTAATCGGTTGCTCCACAGTGCCTATAACCGGAAGAAGACAACTTTCTTTTATACCACAGAATCAGCTTATTGCTTCAAGTAATGATAGTTATCACCAGTTACTATCCGAGTCAAAGATTTCTGAAGATAAAGAAAAGACGCAGATGGTCGTAAATGTAGGTAAAAGAATAGCATCATCGGCTGAACAGTTTATGCGTGAAAACAGAATGGAAAAGGAAATACAAAACTATCACTGGGAATTTAAACTCATTCAGGACGATAAAACTGTAAATGCCTTCTGCATGCCTGGAGGAAAAATTGCTGTATATACCGGCATACTTCCAATTACTCAGGATGAGAGCGGGTTGGCTGTCGTGTTGGGACATGAAGTTGCGCATGCGCTAGCTAACCACGGAGGCGAAAGAATGAGTCAACTATTATTAGCACAAATGGGGGCAACGACTTTATCTGCGGCACTAAGTCAACAGCCACAACGGACCAAACAATTATTATTACAAGTCTACGGGATAGGCGCAAACGTAGGAGTTATTTTACCTTATAGCCGTAGCCACGAACTGGAAGCCGACCATATAGGTCTTATTCTTATGGCAAGGGCAGGTTACGACCCCCGGACTGCTATTCCGTTCTGGCAAAGAATGAATGAAAAAGCTGGGAAAAGGCCGCCCGAATTTTTATCTACCCATCCGGCACCCATGAAAAGAATTGAGGATATCCGTAATGAACTCCCTGAGGCTATGAAATATTACAAACAAAGCACAAATAAAAGTTTTTAGTTTTTATCTAACTGTCTAACAGAAAAACCTTTTGTTATTGTACTTTCAGAATATGAATATAGAATTCCTATGCACGAGAATTAAAGCTCATGAAATTACATGAT
>MHXP01000054.1:8280-10870 GCA_001824485.1 Planctomycetes bacterium GWA2_39_15
CAAATGGTCAAGAAGGGTATACGACATAAAGACAGATGAAGGACTTGCTTTTAAGCTTTTCTACGATGAAAATCAAGACCGATGGTTTTTAGAAGAGTAATTTGAAAATATTGGCATTAATCCAAGCCCAGCATGTATTCAATCACCTTTTTCTCCGGTATGAATTTGTTTAACTGACTCAAGCCCAATCCCCCCCCTGCCGCAGCAACAAGCCCTTCTTCAGATGATTCTCTTGAATAAAAACGGCCGGCTGATAGTAATGCATCTTTAGGAACTAGACCTACTATCTCGCTACCTTTAACTTGTACGCCTAACATACCAGCCTGCTTCCTGACTTCTTCAAATGCCATGTGTGGCGGTGTGACTTTATAATTCAGCAGGTTCATGGATACCTGAGTAATATTGTATTCCTTCAGATACACACCCATTGCCTGAACAGATTTTAACAACCCTGGAACACGCACCTTTTCCCCTTTTTCGTTGTTTTTTAGAATCCCAGATGTCCTCACAATCCCTGAAATCTTATTGGCTATCTGTATATCCTTTGTTTCCAAGTTCACGTTGTATGCAATCAAGAATTCCCGCGCACCAATCACTGTAGCACCCGTCCTTTTCACATTATCGTTAAATTCAATCGGACCATAATCTGGCATCCACTTTTCGTCTTTAAATTTTTCATGTAAACCTTCATATTCCCCCTTTCTGATGTCAGGCAGGACGTGACGTTCGGGTATTATCGCAGCCTCTCCATAAAGATAAACAGGAATGCCAAGCCACTCTCCAACCTCTTTTCCCAGCGAGCGTGCAATCTGAACACACTCATCCATAGTAACATTAGATACCGGCACAAATGGGCAGACGTCAGTGGCGCCAATGCGTGGATGGGCGCCTTTGTGTTGGGACATATCTATGACCTCAGCAGCCATCTCTATGGCGTAAAATGCGGCATCCTTAACTGCCTCTGGTTTGCCTGCAAACGTAATGACGGTGCGATTATAGTCAACATCCGACTCCACATTCAGCAGTTTAACGCCTTTGATCTTTTCAATTTCGCCTGAAATCCTGGCTATCTTCCGAGCGTCTTTGCCTTCGCTAAAATTTGGAATACACTCGATAATTTTGTTCATAATTGTAAATTAATGGGACACTGATTTTCGCGGATAACCGCAGATAATAATTATTTATTTTAATCTTAATAATCTGCGTTTAGCTGTGTCCTATATAAATAATTTCTATACAATTTAAAATAACGCAATTACAATTACACCAATAATCATGACAATACTACCAATTAATCGTTCCCTGATATTTTTTTCTTTAAACCAGAAGGCGCCAAACATAATACCAAAGAGCAGGCTCGTACGCTTTACCGAAATGACATAAGGAACTTCAATAATGTTTACAGCCAAAAAGTGCGTAATTACAGAGAGAGCCACCGTCAGCCCAATCAGACTGAATATTGTAGGTTGAGAGAATAACTGTTTAACTTTGCCTTGATTTTTCCACATCAAAATAGGAAAAAGGGCTGCAGAGAGAATGGGAAGATACGTCGCTGAAAAGAATAGCGGGCTGGAGTGCAATATTGCCACTTTCCCCAGATTAGATGTAACACTGTATATAAAGGCAACGATAATCATATACATAGAGCCGCGTTCCCTGCCTATCGCTTTAAATGGTTCTAATATTCCCTGCTTTGCCGTATTTATATTGAGCAAGTATGCTCCAATCGCCGTGAGTAATATACCAACTATTCCAAATTTGTCCAGCCTTTCTCCAAGAATGAGGTTTGATGTAAAGATCATAAATATCGGGCTCAATGCCAAAAATGGCAAAGTTATGGACAAAGGAGACATTTTAATAGCCTTCATATACAATATGAGCGCTATAATTTCCAACGGAAGTAAAATAAGTATTGTAACAAAAAAACATAAGTCTAATTTGGGGACGGCTATGAAAGGTAGAATCAATAGCAAAAAAGGCGAGGCAAATCCAACATGCACCCAGGCAACGAGATACTCGTTACTCTTAAAAAGCGACTTTTTACAAAGGGCATCGGCTGATGCTGAAAAGAAAGCGCAAAGTAGAGATAATATGAGCCAATTCAAAGCAAATCATCAGTAAAATAAGTTTTTAACACCTTATCATAATTTAATATAAGTTTTTGCATTTTATATAGAAATATTGTCTTATTTTCAACATAAATCCTGTCAATTTTGTTTGACATCCACTATATCATACGATAGGATGCCGGCAATCATAGAATAAAGATAAATGTTAGGCAAAATAGTTTGATAAAAAACATTGTCATACTCATTCATAAAAACTATTAGATCCAGATGTTGCAAAGTTTTTCCCTGACCACGACTCTGTAAATGAGGCATTGAGATCATTAACTGAAATTATTAAAAGGCAAAAAAGGACGCCGAGCAAGTCACTCCGGTAGACGGTTGATAGCCACCGCTGAGTTTAATCGTTCGAATCTCAAGAAAATATCAGATTGACAACGGGTATAGTAAAGGTATAACTTTTATACTATGGAGTTTGAATTAGATCCCCACAAAAGCAAGAATAATAAGGGAAAGCATGGAAT
>MHXP01000055.1:0-2266 GCA_001824485.1 Planctomycetes bacterium GWA2_39_15
AAATTGATAGAGAATATAAAATCTTCACAAGTACCTCAACCACAGAAAACTCAGTAGTCCCAAATTAATTAGGTTGGGTTTTAAAAGACAAAACCCAACGACTTTTATTATGATTACACACCCCTTAATCCCCTCTTTCTAGAGGGGACTTCCTTATTCTCCCCTCTAGAAAGAGGGGCCTGGGGTGTGTTATTATCTAATTATGATTCACACAACCTAAAACCAACAACTTTGAAATTCCTATACATCAAGTTAGGCTGCCTTTGGCAGCGACTTTTAAACTCCCCTCTAGAAAGAGGGGCCGGGGGTGTGTTACGGCAAATTTACACACCCCTTAATCCCCTCTTTTTAGAGGGGAATCATAAAAGATTGAAATTCCTATACATTAAATTAGGTCACCTTCGTGACAACTCGAATAAAACAATCCCTCACTTGATGGGATGGACAAAGGGAGGGCGCGTAAGTAGGGGCAGGTTTCAAACCTGCCCCTACGTGTTTATAATAGGCATTCTACTGCAACGATTGCAACCCTTATCGCATTTTCTTCGCCAGCCTTAAGGCTCTCTTTTGTTATCTTTTCCATACCTAATCTTATTGACTACACCAGCCTTTATTGCGCAGGAAAAAGGTTTTGCACTACAAAACCCAACCACTTTTCTTGTATAAATGAATTCATTCCACGCCTCTTTATCCCCTCTTTTTAGAGGGGAAACCACTATATTTTCCACTCTATTTCTACTTTACCACAATATTAACCAGTTTATTTGGTACGATTATAGTATTGATGATTTTCTTGCCGTCCAAAAAGGCTTTGATGCGTTCGTCGTTCAGTACACGCCTTTTCAGTTCGTCGTCGCTTACGTCAACCGGCACGGAGAGATGGCTTCGTACTTTGTTATTTATCTGGATGACGATCTCTACTAATTCTTCTTGAATAGCGTTTCTGTCAAATGCTGGCCACGATTGATTAAAGATGCTTGGTTTGTGTCCCATGACTTCCCACAATTCCTCACAGATATGAGGAATGAAAGGCGCCATTAACAGCAGGAAGGATTCCATGGTGTGGCGAAAAACATTAAAATTGAGCTCTTCCGCCGCATTATGCGGTGTGACAACGTTAAATACATCTACGTTGTTCAGTAACTCCATCATGGAGGCAATGGCGGTATTAAAATGCCATGAAGTCTCCATATCTTCAGTAACCTTTTTAATCGTTTGATTTGTTTGACGGTAAAGTGTTTTTGCCTCGTTGGAAAGTTTTTGGATATTAATATCAGTTCGTTGTATTTTCATATACAACTCTTCATAGTCAGTAATCTTCTGCCATAGACGATTCAGGAATCGGTAAGCGCCAAGAATCCCGCGGTCATTCCATTCTGCGTCCTTCTGAGGAGGGCCAATAAAAAGGATATAAAGACGCTGAGTGTCAGCCCCGTATTTGTCAATAAGGATATCAGGACTTACTACATTCCCTCTGGACTTGGACATCTTTGCCCCATCCTTGATAATCATACCCTGGGTAAACAGATGCTTAAAAGGTTCTTTAAAACTGGTGTAACCGAGGTCGTAAACTACTTTTGTAATGAATCGTGAATAAAGCAGATGCAGGATTGCATGTTCAACACCGCCGATATATTGATCTACAGGCAGCCATTTGTTAACTTTTTCTGTGATGAAAGGTCGTTTGGCATCTGTGGGTGAGAGGTACCTTAAGAAGTACCAGCTTGAGTCAACAAACGTGTCCATCGTATCAATCTCCCGCCTTGCTATTCCTGAACATTTTGGGCAATTTGTATTGACGAATGAATCCACTTCCGAAAGGGGGCTCATGCCGTGTGCCTTAAACTCCACTTCTTCGGGCAATAGTACGGGGAGTTGAGATTCAGGGACCGGCAAAGTTCCACATTTTTCGCAGTATATGATTGGAATTGGCGCACCCCAGTAACGCTGTCTGGAAATGAGCCAGTCTCTCAGTCTATATGTTACAGTTTTTGTTCCCAGTCCTTTGGATTCAAGATATTCTGTAATCTTACTCGTTGCTTCTGTGTTAGATATGCCACTAAAAATTCCAGAATTGACCTGTATGCCATTTTCAACGTATGCCTCATTCACTGTGTCTGCGTTTAGTTCTTGGCCTTCGGGCTGAATAACAACCTTAACCTGAAGTTTATATTTTCTTGCAAACAGGAAGTCTCGCTGGTCATGGGCTGGCACACCCATGACAGCGCCCGTGCCGTATTCCATAAGAACATAGTTGGCTATCCAG
>MHXP01000055.1:2275-2520 GCA_001824485.1 Planctomycetes bacterium GWA2_39_15
TTGTTGTTATTGACTGGATTAATAACGTACCTGCCTGTAAACATACCTTCCTTCTCTGTTCCTTCGGCTGTGCGTTCCACTATACCCTGATTGCGTGCCATCTCTACAAAGTCCATTACAGCCTTTTCCTGCGGAGTGCCGGAAACCAATTCCTCAATGACAGGGTGTTCAGGCGCCAGCGAAATGAAGGTTACACCATAGAGTGTATCGGGGCGTGTGGTAAAGCAGGGTAATATATTGCCGGA
>MHXP01000055.1:2608-9561 GCA_001824485.1 Planctomycetes bacterium GWA2_39_15
CGCAGGAAGGACACCAATTCACGGCCGCCTTCTTTTTATAAGCCAGGTTTTTCTCATACAATTTCAGAAATATCCATTGTGTCCATTTATAATAATCGGGATTGCAGGAGGTAATTTCCCTGTCCCAATCATATCCAACTCCCCATCGGTGGAGTTGTCGTTTCATGGCTTTGATATTGTTTCTAGTCCAGACGGCAGGATGGACACCGCCCTTGATGGCGGCATTCTCTGCAGGAAGACCAAAGGCATCCCAGCCGATGGTCGAAAGCACGTTGTAACCCTTCATAATCTTATATCGGGAAACGACATCACCAATGATGTAGTTTCTGCCGTGACCTACATGCAGAGTACCAGAAGGATACGGGAACATAACCAGACAATAAAATTTTTCTTTACTACTAGACTCGTCGGTGTGGAATAACCCACAACCTTCCCAGAAACCCTGCCATTTTCTTTCGATATCTGTAAAGTTATATTCCCTCTTTGCCATCCAATGCTCCTTAATCTTTAACCATAAAGACACAAAGAAAAACAGAAAATAGTTTATTTTAGCAGCCTCTGCAGCTCTATTTACGTGTGTTCTATCTTCTGCAAAAGCCTTGAAGAAAGTGAAATTTTATCAAAATTTCACTCTTAATCAATCTAAATTCACGTTACTGCGGCGTGTTCCATATTCAAAATATAATTTAACATGTAAGAATTTTAAAGTAAAGGCAGGTTTGAAACCTGCCCCTGCATAAGTATCCCGCATGGTTAATAGATAGTTGCCAAAGACAGCCTAATCTGAGAAGAAAAGATGCAGAGGTTTCAAATGAAGAATATATTTGAGTTCGAACCAGATCAATAAGAGACTATCAGTAAGATGGTTGAAAGATTTGAGAATAAAAAAATAGAGGTTTCGTAACTTGTACGAAACCTCTATTAGCTAAAGTTTAAAATTTCAAATAGTGATTAACAATTAAAGGGTTAGATGGATAATTCCCTTTATTCCCCCTTTAATAAAGGGGGTTGTTTATGCCATATTTGAGGTGTAAATTTTAATTTGTCATTACACCTTCAAGAAAACCTTCGAGTTTCCTGCTTCGCAGTGGATGTTGAAGCTTGCGAATAGCTGCGGTCTCGATTTGACGGATACGCTCCCTTGTTATATTAAACCGTTTTCCAACCTCTTCTAATGTGTGTGAGTAACCATCATCAACACCAAAGCGCAGTTTAATCACCTCGCGTTCCCGATAACTTAAGGTGTCAAGCACCTTTTGCAACTGTTCCTTGAGCAAAGATTGATGAGCCATATAGACTGGAGATTCTGTTTTTTTGTCATAGATAAAATCCTCAAGCATTGTCTCGCCTGCCTCTCCAATTGGATTTTCTAATGATACAGGATGGGATGCAATCCTGAATACTCTGTGAACCTCCGAGATTGGGATTTTTGCATCTTTTGCAATAGATGCTAACTGAGAGTCTCTTTCCCGATCCCTCTGTGCTGTCTTCAACACATGATTAGTCTTGTTGACTACATCTGTCATATGTACTGGGATACGTATAGTTCTTGCTTTATCATCTATTGACCTGATAATTGCCTGTTTAATCCACCATGTAGCATAAGTACTAAACTTAAATCCCATACGGTAGTCATATTTATCAATAGCTCGCATTAGACCCATGTTTCCTTCTTGAATAAGGTCATGAAATGGCATACCTCTTTTTCTATACCTTTTTGCTATACTCACCACTAATCTCAGATTACCTTCAGAGAATAGTTTTCTGGCAGAAACAAATTCGTCATAGACCGAGTTAACTGAGGAAATAGCTCTTTCCAATTCTTCAATCGGGACGATTGTCAGGATTTTTATTTTGTTTGTATCAGTTGAAAGTTTTTTGTAAGACTCTTTTTTATGATATGGACCCTTGGTCTTCTTTTTAAATTTTACTACCCCAGACAAAACAACCACTAGCTGTCTCATGACAGGCAATACAATTTCTGTGCGAATATGCAATGCCTCTATATCCTTGATTGCCTTTCTATTACGGGACAATATCTTTCTAAGGATTTTGGATTTTAAGTATTTCGGAGAAGCCTTTTTGCTAATCTTTTCGTAGTCTGTCAGATTAATTTCAAGTGTGTCTCTGATTTTTTTTGCTATGCTGCGAATTTGCTCAACCATTTCGTCTTTGTTTTGGTCTTTTGATGCCGATGTCTCTATGAATTGAACTAGTTCTGATTCACTGTCCACTTCCTCCAGGATACGAACGAAATTTTCAAGGGCATAATCAAATATCAAGACCCTCCTATTAAGCAGCCTGCTAAGAATCTTTATCTTTTTTGCAAGATAGAGTTCTTTTTCGCGGGATAACAGTGGTAAATTAGACATCTCCTTTAAGTAGAGACGAACTGGGTCGTAATCCTTTTCTTTTACTCTCTTTTCTGAGGTGTTCCTGTCATTTATATCTTCTTCGATAGTATAATTTTCATTATACCCATCGGTTATATGGTCAAATTTATAATCTAATATTTCCATATTTAATTTTTCCTGATTTTGAATTAAAATTTATAAAATACATCAATTTATTAGTTAAAACACATATTTTTCGTAAAATGTTTACAAAAAATTTTTTAAATATATTAATGCTATATCATTGACTTAATATAAATTATTTTAAAAAGTAAATAGATTAAGGCAATCACAGGAAACTTCCTCCAATAGCGAAATAGGACTCACAAGGGTTGAAATATTATTAGTAACTTTGTATGCATATTTGCTATTTGTGTAGGGAGAAGCCAATCTCTTTTTCTGACATGTATTAGTGATAAGACTCAGGTAAGTTATATTATATACTTTTTTATCTATTTCTTCTGCTGTCCTTTATTAACCTGATGTCAACTGCTTAATTAAATTATTTGTAATTTATAAACTGTACAGCAAAATCGTAATTTTGGTCTTTGATTGTCTTGATAATTTCCTGGAGGTCGTCTATTTTCTGACTTGTTACCCTAACTTTATCCTCCTGAATTTGAGCTTGTACCTTGAGTTTTAACCCTTTTACTAATTTGACGATATCTTTAGCCTTCTCCATAGGGATACCCGATTGGAACGTAATAACCTGCCGTATGGCTCCACCAAGTGCATTTTCGGCTTTCCCAAAACTAAGCGCTTTTAACGGGACATTTCTTTTCGCAAGTTTTTCTTTCAAAATCTCGGTTAAACTCTTCATCTTGTAATCGTCATCAGCAATCAAAGTTATTGAATTGTCACTGTTTAAAGTAATAGACGATTTACTCCCTTTAAAGTCATATCTTACGGCAAGTTGTTTTTTGGCTTGATCAATCGCATTGTTAACCTCATGCATTTCCACCTTGCATACAATATCGAATGAATGCGCTTCTGCCATTTGAGTATCTCCTTAACTCATTACTAACCCAATATTCATAAGTTATTTGGTATTAAGATGTTAATTCAGGGTGGATTGTTATGGATTCTAAAACCAGTATTTTACCGTAACCATAAGATTGCTAATAAACGGAAAGGTATGGTTATAAGACAGCTAAGAAGCCCTTTTTTTATAAATTGATTGATTTTACCCATGCACAATGAGATTGCTCATGAGTCTTTTGCATGACTTGAATTATCACCCTCCCATGTTTGTTTATGGGATTGATATTGCTCATACATTCACTAATTTTATGTGTCATTGGCAAAGGAATGCTTATGAAATAAAATAATTAAAAATTGGAATATTAAAGTTACAAAGATTAAGCATGCTCGTGCTTTCTTCTACGTCTTTTTAAAAGGTATTTTTTTCTGTTTAATCTATGTTTTTTCTTTCCTCTAAAACCACTCGCCATATAATCCCTCAATGAATTTAAAACATGTAAAATAAAATAAGGGAGTAATGATACCAAATAATATGTGTAAAATTCAATAAAATATTATATATGTTGGTAAATATTTGTATTTAAAATGGTTATAACGTAATTATTTCAGTGGGTGTTAAAAAAAGTTTGCATCTTAATAGGTTGTTTGATAACATTACCTAAAGAGAATTTATATTCATTTCTTCATTATATGAGGTGTAGATCGTATGGCTAAAAAAGCCATTGAAGATAAAGCTGGGTGCTCTTTTTGTGGGAAAAGTTACGCATCGGTAAATCGTTTGATTCAAGGCGATGTCAACGTTTTCATTTGTAATGAATGTATAGAGGCTTGCCATAGTATTCTTAAAAAGGACCAAAAGCAAGTTTCACCTAAACCAATTGGTAAGATACCAACCCCAGCACTGATTAAAGAGAAATTGGACGAATATATTATAGGTCAGGAAAAGGCAAAGAAAACACTTGCCGTTGCAGTATACAATCACTACAAGCGTTTAATCGCAGGTTTCAGTAAAGAAGGGGTTGAAATAGAGAAAAGTAATATATTACTTATAGGACCAACTGGTTCTGGAAAGACCTTACTGGCGCGCACACTTGCCAGGATTCTTGATGTCCCATTTGCAATAGCAGATGCAACTACGCTCACTGAAGCCGGATATGTTGGTGAAGACGTAGAAAATGTGTTATTGGCATTATTGAGAAATGCTGATTTTAACCTCCAGCGGGCTCAGCAAGGAATTATTTACATTGACGAAATAGATAAGATCGCAAGAAAGAGCCCGAATCCATCCATTACAAGGGATGTCTCTGGTGAAGGTGTTCAACAGGCGCTGCTGAAGATGCTTGAAGGTACTATAGCTAATGTGCCTCCTCAAGGTGGAAGAAAACACCCTGAACAACAATATATTCAAATGGATACAAAGGATGTCCTGTTTATTTGTGGTGGCACTTTTACGGGGATAGAGGAGATTATCAGAAGGAGAATCGGGAAAGTAAATATCGGATTTGATGCAAAAAAGGTTGAAAATAGCGAGGAATCCCTCGCCAGTATCCTTAATAAGGTAGGAGTTGAGGACATTATTGACTATGGAATGATAGTGGAATTTGTGGGGCGATTACCTATCCTTGCGCCTTTGATGCCATTAACACAGGACGACCTGATTAAGGTCCTGATAGAACCCAAGAATGCCCTGGTCAAGCAATATCAGAAATTCTTTGAAATGGAAAATGCCGCGTTAGAGTTTTCTAATGAAGCATTAGGAGAAATCAGCAAAAAGGCGTTTGAAAAGAAGACAGGCGCAAGGGCTTTGAGGTCAATATTTGAAAGTTTTATGCTTGACGCTATGTATCATTTGCCTACCAATAAAGGTTCCTCTTCGTTTATGGTCACGCCTGCTGTTGTACGTGGCGAAATACCACTTCTGGCGCAAAAATACAGAAAAACTGCATAGTAGCTATCTGGCCGCTAATAAACACGAATTCACACGAATAGCAAAGAAGAAACTTCTTACTTTGTCAACATCATAAGTCTTTTCAGCTCGACAGCAGCTTCCTCCTTTTTATCCAGTCTGTTATACAATTGCGCAAGGTTTTTGTGGATAATCGGATTAAAAGGATTGATATGGTTGGCTTGCAATAGAATATTTACAGCATTATCATACTCGCCTTTTCGTTGGTAGAGTTCGCCCAGTGAAATGTACGTAGTTGCGTATTCTGGATAATATGCTAAGGCAAGTTTTAGAATCTCTTCGGCTTTGCTATATTGTGTGTCCATGATATAAGCCATTGCCAGCTTATTCTGAATTTGCGGGGAGATATTGCCTGCCTTCCTGAATGCCTTTTCATATTCCACGATTGCGGCGACATGTAATCCTTCGTGACGCAAGAGGTCGCCCAAGACGGCATATTTTCTGGCATCCTTTACCTCTATTTCAGCAACACTTTCTACATCATCTACTATTGGCGAGGATTCTTTAAGCTTTGTGGGAAGTATCTGAATGCCGTGAATCCTCCGAAAATTTTTCTGTTTCAACTCCTGCCGCCAACTTTTTTCAAATTTAACAAAAGAAGCCCCTACTGCAGATGATACCGCATCTTCCGTTGATTTTCCGTTCTTGATGCCATCCAGAATAGATACGAGCAAAGGATAACCACCGCGGCTGAAAATGTAATCAATTACGGTAAAAACTTCGGCAAAGGCAAGAGCTGTATCCTCTCTCTTTTTTAGTTTAGCAAGAGAAGGGTGCATTTGCTCAAACGTGATAAAATAATCCTTTTCAACAGCCTCAGACATAAGGCTCTCTAAAGAAACAGGCAGTTTGGGAGTTATATTTTCCACCCAGCGTTTTTCTTCATACTTTGCAATTCCTTCATGAAGCCAGATGGGCACACGATTATAAGTCTTTTTCATTATTATGTAATGTACATATTCGTGATTTAGCGTATCAAGCCACTGATACCCTCTTGGCTGAAGACGTGGGCTTGTGATGATTACACGATTAAACAAACAGATTGCTACTGTACCAGAAGTTTCTATCTCGTCTTTGGTTAACGTTGAAATTGTACAAAAGCTTTCTGCGTCAGGAAATACTTCAACAAGGATGGGTTCTTTGGGAAAATAATTAAGATCAGTTCCGATGGCATTATAAGTTTTTTCTAAAGCATCCAAGGCATAATCAGCTAGTATGGCATCCTTGTCTTCCAGATATCGGAACAGGAAGTGTTCTGTTTTGATCTCCTTAAACTTACCCGTAGTTTTATAAATCTTATCTACAAATTTATAAAATTCCTGGGCGTCTTTGGCTACGTCTGGGTCTTTTTGCGCCTCTTTTAAAAAAGACAACGACTCCTCGTAATTACCCTCGTAGAAACGCACCTCACCTGCGAAAAAGCTTACGTAAGGATTTCTTGGCGCAGTTAAGAGCAGTCTGTTGGCAACCACTGATGCCTCCTCGATCTGCCATGTTTTTAAACATTCCTCTCCATAGGTTATTTCATCTAGTATGCCGAAGAGTTTTTCTTCGCTGGCAATGGTCTTAAATTCAAATAAAGTAAGGCCAGACAATATAAATGTTAATACAAT
>MHXP01000056.1 GCA_001824485.1 Planctomycetes bacterium GWA2_39_15
TCGCATCTCCCAATACATCAACAGGATTGTATACGTTTGACATGGCCGGCAAAGAAGAACGGAGAGAGTCAATTGTGTATTTAGAAAATGATGTCATTTTGAGTGTTGACCGTTCTATCGCATCGGCAGCAATAATGCCAGGACCACCTGCATTTGTGATTAGTGCTATATTTGGTCCTTTTGGCAGATTTTGATGACTGAATATCCTGGCATAGTCAAAGAGTTCCTCGATGGTTTTTGCCCGTAAAATTCCTGATTGTTTAAATGCCGCATCAAAAGCGTTTTCGGCGCCAGCTAGCGTTCCTGTATGTGATGAAGCTGCCTTAGCGCCTGCCATAGTGCCTCCCGATTTTACTACAATCATTGGTTTTTTTTTAGTCAATTTTTGAGTGGCATTAATAAATGAAATCCCATTTTTTACACCTTCTAAATAACCCAGAACAACCTTCGTATGGGGGTCGTCATCCATGACTTTTATCAGGTCTACTTCGTCAATATCTGTTTTATTTCCCATACTAATAAATTTGGAGAATCCAATACATTCACTTGCAGCCCAGTCTAGAATTGCGGTGCAGAGTGCCCCTGATTGAGAAAAGAACGCAATATTACCCTGCGTGGGCATATCGGCGGCGAAAGAGGCGTTCAGGGACGACTGGGTATCTATTAGTCCAAGGCAGTTTGGTCCCAGCATGCGAATTGAGTGCTGTTTTATCTTGTTGTATAACTCTCTTTCTCTTGCAGTACCTTCAATGCCGCTTTCTTTAAAACCAGCGCTGATAACAATAATCGAATCTATTCCTTTTATAATGCATTCGTCTACCACTTTTTCTACGTGTGCGGCAGGCACAACAATCACAGCCAGATCAATTTTATCAGGTACCTCGTTCAGACTGGCATATGCTTTAATTCCCAGAAGATTATCCACCTTAGGATTTATAGGATAGATTGTACCTTTATAACCATGATTAACTAAATTCTTAAGTAAATCGTGCCCCACCTTGCCCTCTTCACGAGAGGCGCCAACTACAGCGACTGCCTTGGGTGAAAAGAAATGTTCTAGCATGCATTAATTCCTCGACTCCACCCGTAAAGACCTTACACTGAACAAAGATGAAATGCGATTGGGATATCTCAATGCTGAGTCAAGTTCTATGTGGACATTGAAATTCTTGAATATTATGTTAGGCTTTTGGCTGTTTTGCTTGAGAACCTGATTACCAGTGAATCTCCGCCCCGTATTTGATACGGGGCTGGAGCTTTGCCTAAAAGTGTGTTTCCAAACAGAGGTTGGGAACGAGTCGATCATATTGAAATATTTGAACATTGAGTTAAAAAGGGTTTTCTTCCCCAGAATCCTTCTTTTCGGTATGGGTAGTAGTTTCACGTTTGTCTTTTGGCAGTAAATCGAACATACTTTTAATAGACCGTGTAAATGATTTAAATGGAACGGAATGACTTTCTGGTTTTAAAAAGGTGCCGCTGATCTCCACCATAGTCAATTGTTTCCGCACGCCGCCCACAATAAATTCAAACAACCTTCCCACTATAGGAATTTGAGAAAAGAAATCCTTGCTGAAACCTGCAACGATATTTAAATGGAGGTCTCCGTTAAGATTGATGTCCCCCTTGCCGTTGAGTTCTACTGTATCACTATAAACCTTTCCTTCGTCAACGTGAATTATACCGTCTTTTACAGTAAACTTTGTCTGCGCACTGTGAAAACTTTCTTTTTTAGGCAGGGTGAGGTTGAGAAGATTAAAAACACTGAGAATTATGGGAACATCTGAGAGATATCCTTCATTGACATTTATCTGTCCATCAGCATAAAAACTTTTAGGATCTGCACCGTTCCCCCGATAATTAATCCTGCCATAAAGGAGTCCCGACCACGATTTCTCTGCCTTTATGATCTTCCTGGAAATTTCTTCCAGTATAATCCTTGAAAAATTTAGTTCTCCTTCGTATTGGTATGGCTCTTTTTCTGTATTGACCGATAATGTTCCTTCTACATGGCCACCACAGCATTTACCATCAAAATGTTTAGTTAAGATACTATCTTTGTTGACTTCTAGTCTTCCTCCTATTCCCCAGAGGAGGATGTTGTGTTTGCTATCGTTAATCTCGCAATCCTTAAGATTGATCTCTATTGAATAATTATTGTCTTTTTCTTCCTTAAACCCCTGGAAATTAGCAATGATGTCTGCCTTGCCTGTAGGTTTTAGATTTGCCCAAGCCTTTTCACCCATCTTCGTACTGGGCAAATTTTTTAACAGGTCCTCTGTGATTGACAGATTTGGTACGTGAAAGTTAAATATCTTTCGGTCGTTATTCATATCGTAAATGCCATTCATTTCAGCAAAAATAGACTGACTGCCGCATTGGATAAAACCACTGGCATTTGTAAATAAAATGACATTATTGCATAACTTGAATTGCCCATTTACATGTGATATGGGCATGGAAGGATTCAAAGGAACGATCTCTAAATCCCTGCAATTTACGGAAAGGAAACAACTCTTTTCTCCCTTTCCCCCTTTATTATATTGGAAAGTCAGGTCTACTAAGCCTGTAGGCTGTATTTTAGACCATATTTGTTCGCCAAAATTAGGAATATTCTTTAATAGTTCCTGGTTTACAAACAGGTTAGGAATCGTCATCACAAAGGTCTCTTTAGGGCCGTGGAGATCGAATTCTCCCTTGAATTCAGCCTGAGAGGTGCTGTTGCCGCTCTTGATATAACCCACAATCCCTTTCAGATATAACTTTTCTGTGTTCAATTCTGCATCGCCATTCAAATTATAAATCAGGAATGGCCAATTTGCATACATGGCCTCTAACCCATTAAGATTGACGTTAATTACGTAATCCTTTTTCTTTTGCTTATCTCGATTATCAAAATTGGCCGTGCAGGATACATTAATCTTTCCTGTGGGTTTATAATTATTCCACAGCGTCTTGCCTATGTATGGGAAATGGGTTAAAAATTCCTCATTCAGCATAATATTGTTTGCATTAGCTTTTATATCGAGGCTGGGAATACCGGGGTGAAGATCCATAGTAAACGAATAATTTCCAAAAAGTTCGTCATCTATATTTCCCTTAATTACAATGTCTTTAAAAGAGCCTGCGTAAGGTAGAAATGTGATATCAACACCTGATAATTTGATTTCATGGCTGTTTGTCTGAGGGTTTTCCTTGATATGGACCTTTAAATCTCTGATCTCTAATCCGTGGTTTAAAACATCTATATATGTGGGCATTTCTGCCTTATCAAAGTTTGCCTTAATGGCATCAAGGAGCGACCAAACATCAGTTGCTTTTTCGACAGTCAACTCAGGGGCAATAACGATTGCATTATTAATGTTGATTTGACCTTTTATGAGGCTTTGCGGACTATGTTTTAATACGATTTTGGGAACTTTTATAGATTTGCCTCTTAGGTATTCAGATGTGCCGATGAACGAAAGGTTATCTATAATAATTCCTTCCAAAAAATCCATGTGAACGTGTTCAACTTCCACCTCTCCGAAATCTTTCAATGCGCTTAACAGACGACTCTTAATTACTTCATCCGATGTTGCCCTTTTGAAAATGAAGTACCCAGTGCCTGCAGTTCCTAATAGAACGCAAACAATGGCTGAGATAATAATTAAGTTTTTTTTCATTAAATTATCTCTTTTTCCCAGAATTGTAGGATAGAATTATCAATTAAGGTTACTGTTATTCCAGATGTATTTCAAGTCTAAATTTCTAAAAGGGTTAAAATAAGCATTGTGTAAAAATCCTTGCAGAGAATGATAACTTGGCATATAATTTTGCCTATTTGAAATGCAGATTTTATTGGTGTGCCAAATTATAGTTTTCATTTTTGTGATAAATAATTGAATAGAAAAGCACTGATAAAAGAATATCCAGACTATAACAAGTATGTTGATAATATTTTTGAAGCTGGGCAAACTCACGTCTTCAAATGGTGGAATGATATATCCCCTCCTGAAAAAAAGCGCCTCTTAGAACAGATAGCCTCTATTAATTTCCAATTTGTACGTAAACTTTTCAATGATAGTTTCAAGAAAACTACACAAACCACTAAAGGAAGCTTGGTTCCACCGCAAATTATAACCATTCCCAAGAATACTTCTGAAAAAGATGTTGCGCAAAAGGCAAGGCAAATTGGAGAGGATGCTTTACGAAAAGGAGAGATTGCTGTCCTGACAGTTGCAGGAGGACATGGAACAAGGTTGGGGGCTGATGGGCCAAAGGGAACGCTTCCCATTGCGCCAATCAGTAGCAAGAGTATTTTTCAGCTTCATGCAGAAAAGATACGTGCAACGCAACAAAAATATCAGACATGTATTCCATGGTATATTATGACCAGTGAGACGAATGATCTTGTAACACAAACTTTTTTCCAAACTAATCAGTTCTTTGGATTAGATCCCAGACAGGTATGCTTTTTTACTCAGGGTATGCTTCCTGCCGTGGATTTTCAAGGTAATTTATTGATGGATTCCAAATCGAACATTGTAATGAGTCCCAACGGCCACGGAGGCACTATTATTGCCCTAAAGGAAAAAGGCATACTTGAAGATATGGAAAGGCGCGGTATTAAAATTATTTTCTATCATCAAGTTGATAACGTGTTAATAAAGATCGTTGACCCTGTTTTTATTGGTTATCATCTGAGGGATAGGGCAGAGATGTCATTAAAAGTAGTTAAAAAATGCCGCCCTGAAGAAAAAGTAGGGGTTGTAGTATGCATCAATGGGTCTTTGCATATTGTGGAATATAGCGAACTAAGTCGGGATGAGATGTATGCAAGGAATGAGAATGGTACACTAAAATATAATGCGGGGAGTATTGCAGTTCACATAATTAGTATTGATTTTCTTGAGAAAGTACATCAAAAAGGAGAGGGTCTTCCTTATCATGCTGCTGTAAAAAAGGTTTCCTGCCTTGACGGGAACGGTAATATAATTAATCCTGAGAAAAACAATGCCATTAAATTTGAGAGTTTTATCTTTGATGTACTCAAGTACGTAAAGAAAGGTGTGGTTATGGAAGTTCTTCGCGAGGACGAGTTTTCGCCTGTAAAAAATATGGAGGGGGAAAACTCTCCAGCTACTGCAAGACAAGACTTGATTAATTTGTTTGGACGATGGTTGCGTAGTGCTGGTATTTCTATTCCTACAGACTCTCAAGGCAATGTCGTCGGTCTAATCGAGATTAGTCCTTGCTTTGCGCTGGAAGAAGAGGAATTAAAAAGCAAGATAGATAAGCACTTGCAGTTTAATGGTAATTTGCATTTGTAAGGTATTTACAAATTAAATTGTTTATTGTCAGCTACCTGTGTATCTTTATAAATTACAAATAACAAGCACCAAATAACAAATAAATTTCAGCGAGCTATAATGAACGTCCACAAATAAGTTGACATGCAAGTGTCATTGCGAGCGAAGCGAAGCAATCCCACCTTTGTGATTGCTTCAGGCTAACACCCTCGCAATGACATCGTTCAGGTCCGTCGATTAATATAAATACGAACGAGGGCATAGATGAAAGACAGACAAGCAATACACTTTGATTTTAATAATATGATGGCAGAGGCTATTGGATCAATACATGGCATAACTGAGCAAGAATTAAGAGACATTGAGTCCCTTGCTGCCAGATATGTAAAGGATTTGAAAGAGGAACGTGCAGCAGGTAAACTACGGTTTCTTGACTTGCCTTACGACAAAAAAGTTTTATCGAAGATTCTTAAAACTACAAATTCTCTAAAAGGAAAATTTAAAAACTTTCTTGTTGTCGGTATCGGCGGCTCTGCGTTGGGTAATATTGCTATCCACACGGCTTTAAATCATCCTTTTTACAATATTCTCAGTGATGCAGGAAGGAATGGTTGTCCACGCGTTTTTGTGCTGGATAATATTGACCCTGACAGGTTCTCCGGCCTCATGGAAATTTTTAAACCCGAAGAAACCCTGTTCAATTTTATAACTAAGTCTGGTACTACAGTTGAAACTATGTCCCAGTTCTTAATAATAACTAGACTTTTATACGATAGGCTTGGTAACGGTTACAAAGAACACATTGTTGCCACCACAGATAGTGGAAAAGGCACTTTAAGAGAAATCACAAGGCGTGAAGGTTTTGAGTCCTTTGTGATTCCTGCAGGAGTAGGCGGACGGTATTCGGTATTAACGCCTGTTGGCTTGTTTTCGGCGGCAATGAGCGGGATAGATATAACAGCCATGCTAGATGGTGCGGCGCTTATGGACAAACTTTGTCAATCGGACAATATATGGGGGAACCCGGCTATAATGGGTGCAGCGCTTTATTTCTTGAGTCATACAAAAAAAGGCAAAAACATATTAGTCATGATGCCGTATTCCAACGCCCTTAGCGGTGTGGCTGATTGGTTCTGCCAACTCTGGGCGGAGAGCCTGGGTAAAAAGATTTCATTAAATAAAGAGGTTGTACATACGGGTTTGACACCAGTAAGGGCTATTGGTGTTGTAGACCAGCATTCACAACTTCAGCTTTACATGGAAGGTCCTTATGACAAGGTTATAACTTTCTGGACTATTAAACGATTTAACAAGGATGTTTCTATTATGGATGAAACACTCTCAGGCAAAAAAAATACCCCCCATAACGAATTGTCCTACCTAAAAGGGCATTCACTGAACAATGTTATGAAAGCAGAGTTTGAAGGGACACGGCTTGCTTTAACGGAACAAAAGCGTCCTAATTGTACCATTACACTCGATGAACTTTCTGCGCTCACCCTGGGACAGCTATTCTATCTGTTTGAGCTGCAAACAGCTTATGCCGGTAAGTTTTATAATGTAAACGCATTTGACCAGCCCGGCGTCGAGGCAGGGAAAATTAATGCCTTTGCAATGTTAGGGAAAAAAGGATTTGAGCAAAGAAAAAATGAGATTGATATTTTATTGCAAAAGGTACAAGAAAAATACTGCATTTGGTAAGTAGTTTACAGCGCGTTGTTCATTTGAGCAGGCAGTTATAGCAACGGCAATAAATAACTTGACATAATATAGTTGGA
>MHXP01000057.1 GCA_001824485.1 Planctomycetes bacterium GWA2_39_15
GCTTTTTAGGGAAATGAATTTTAACAGCATTTATGTTCCTTTTAAGGTGGATACTATTGGTGATTTTATGAGGGAGTTTAGAAAATTGGACATAAAAGGTTACAGTGTAACAATCCCTCATAAGGAATCGGTAATAAATTATCTGGATGCAATCGATCCAATGGCAAAGAAGATCGGCGCTGTTAATACTATTGTAAATATGGATGGGCAATTAGTCGGTTATAATACCGACTGTAAAGCAGCTATTAAAGTATTGGAAGGTGTCAATCAAGTATGCAGGAGGGGCGAACGGCCGTTCGCCCATACAAAGGATGTGCATTTGAGAGGAAAAAAGATCACATTGATAGGCGCCGGAGGTGTCGCCCGCGCTATTGCCTTTGGATTAAAGGAATGTGAAGCGCAGATAACGATTATTAATAGAAATTATGCACGTGCACAATCACTTGCCAGGGACGTTGGGTGCCTTGCCAGAAAATATGACGAGTCAGAGGCATTTAATGCGGACATATTAATCAATGCCACACCTGTGGGTATGTATCCAAATGTCAATGAAACGCCCATCGATAAGGATAAGTTGAAGCCCGACATGATCGTCTTCGATACTATTTATAACCCTATAGAAACAAATTTATTGCATGATGCTAAGACTCAAGGTTGCACGACTATAAATGGTTTGACGATGTTTGCCTATCAAGCGGCAGCACAATTTAAACTATGGACAGGCCAGATGCCGTCTGTTGAAATAATAGAAGAAATTGCTTGCGAAAAGTTGGCAACGGAATAAATATTTAGCCACGAATTCACACGAATAAACACAAATGAAGAGGAAAAAGACAAAAACAAGTTATTCCGTATAAGTCCCCCTGGTTAACTATAAAGGAATGCTACAAGTCCCCATTAGAAAAGGGGGATTCAGGGGGTTGTGTTTTTTCCTGGATTATTTCACAACCCCCTTGCCCCCTTTATTAAGGGGGAGTTTTAGGGAGAATTTTTAGAAAATAAATACTTGGAAATTTCTGAAAACATTGTGATTTTGTTTTCTTTTGTCTATATTCGCGCAAATTCGTGCCCATTTGTGGCTAAATACGTGTTGTTATAATGGAGAGTGATTGAGTCACTTTTAACGGACTTGAATATTATTTTGATCGGTTTTCGTGGCACCGGTAAAACCACTATAGGTAAAATGCTCGCACAAAGGCTCGGTAAGGAATTTGTTGACGCCGATGAGTATTTAGAGCAAAAGGAAGGGAAGACTGTCAAAGACATTTTTGCAGAAGGCGGAGAAAAGCTGTTTCGGAAGATTGAAACTCAGATCATCGCAGAATTGTGTCTTTTAGATAATAGAGTTGTAGCTACCGGCGGAGGGGCAATCCTTCGTGAAGAAAATGTAAAAACGCTCAAAAAAAGTGGGATCATAATCCTTTTAGAAGCGGATACTGATACAATCTATAAACGAATCCATAGGGATACCACAACAGAACAGCGAAGACCCAGCCTTACAAATAGAAACGCATATGAGGAAATTGAGTATCTGCTGGAATACCGAAGACCGCTGTATGACAGGACGGCGGATTTCGTAATAAACACAACCAGCATGTCTACAATTGATGCTGCAAATAAAATAGTATCTTTTCTGCACAACCACGCAATGGATCTCAAAAATTAGTTCTAACACAGAGACACGGAGAGCATGGAAAAGCTGCAGAACCACAGACTTCGTCGTGAGCGCTCACGACGAAGTCTGTGGTTTCCTGTTATTGACCATCCTCCATCATTTCTATCACCCGCTTGCTCGTCTTCTTCATCACGATCTCAATCTCCGTTGACTCACCTTCTTCCAGCTTTACCTTCTGCTGGGCATTCCTATACTTCTTTTTCTTTGCAATGATTACATAGGTGTCCGCCTCTAAGTCTGTAAACTCAAAGAACCCATCCGCATCTGAGGAGGCAGTCTTTATAACCTTCGTCTTTATCCCCTTGAGCCTGAGCCTTACAAACTCAATCGGATTGCCCTTGATGTTTACCACATTCCCGTAAATCTTACCACTGACGACTTGTTCCGGGGTTGGTGAAGGTATGGGGGTTGTTAACGGTGTTGGTGTTGTACCTCCCCCTGTGCCGAGCGTCACGGACTTTTCCTCCGCATACCAGCTCTCATTGCCGCTGGTTTGATTTTCATTGACGACCGTGCTGGCATCATCACTCGCAGAACTATACGTTGTGTCATAAGCGGTAACCGTAACATAATATTTACCGTCCGCAAGGTTGGTGATGGTGTAGCTTGTCACATTCCCCGCATCGGCGGCATTTGTGTATGAATGGCTGGAATCAGTATCCCAGTAAACCTTGTATCCAGCAGTGTCAGATTCTGAATTTGCAGACCAGCTCAAAGTTATCTGCCCGGAACCTGCAGTGGCAGTTAATCCGGTGGGTGGAGAAATGGGGCAATCGGTACGAAGAGTAGTTTCAAACGGAGAATAATCTACGAGCCCTTTTGTGGTATCATCAATCCAGTCATATATTTTGCCTTGAATTGTAGAATCATCCGTAGTGCCCCACCAGTTGTTCTTTGCATCCAGGTTGCTTGATCCATAACTATTGCCATTCCAGAGTTCATACGTGGAGGTGTTGCTGAAAATATTGCTGTAGTTAAAGGTATAGTTTGAATTGATATAAACCGTATACGTATTGCTAGAGTAGGTTGCCTTGTTACCCATGATGGTATTGTAGGTAAAATCGGTAAAATCCTCGTTATCACTTTTGCTGTAATAAACTGCGGATGCATTCTTGGCAGAGTTCACCGTTAGGCCATTTTTAGAGACGGTAACATTGCCTCCATCGGTGTAAATACCACCGCCACTGGATGATGCGGTGTTGTTGCTGATGGTATTACCAGAAATGGTAATGTAGTAGGCTGGTTCGGAGTAGGAGTAAGAGTAAATACCACCACCATTTGATGATGCAGTATTATTTCTGATGGTATTACCAGAAATGGTAACTGCGGCGTAGTAGGCGCCGGAGCAGGAGGAGTAAATGCCACCACCATTTGATGATGCAGTATTATTGCTGATAGTATTACCAGAAATGGCAACTGTGGAGGAGTAGCCGGAGGAAGAGTAGGAGTAAATACCACCACCCTCTGATGATGCAGTATTATTGCTGATGGTATTACCAGAAATGGTAACTGTGGAGGAGGAGTTGGAGGTAGAGGCAGAGGAGTAAATGCCACCACCATTAGAAGCACTATTATTGCTGATGGTGTTGTTTGTTATCTTAAGTGTACCTGTACCTTCAGAGAGACTCCATACATAAATCCCCGATGCAGCGTTGTTCTTAATGGTGCAATAATTGATAAGTGGATGGGCGCCATTTATCCTTACCGCTCCGTTATCGCTCACACTCGCGCCGCCTGCGTACTCCACAACACAATATTCAAGAATAGACCCGCTCGTGTAGTTTCCGTCGGTGTCATACGCAGCGTCTGTGCTGGAATCACTGAACAGGATATATCCCCAATTACTACTTGAATTTTTGGTGAAGGTGATCTTGCTGGCGCTTGTCCCCTTTGTTATGAGTGTACCATCCACTTGGATAGACTTACCACTGTCGGTTTTTACCGTAATTCCTGGTTCGATGGTAAGGGTGATTCCGCTTTTTACTACGATGTTACCCGTTACAACGTACGGGCTGTTTGCCGACGTCCAGGTGGTGTCGGCTGATATGTAACCCGACACGTTGGTATCGGCACTAATAGGATCGTTAGGGATGATTGCCATACACAGGGCTATGACAAATACCCACCCTATAAAATAACCTTTCATATACATGATCTGTTTCCCTTTCATAAATTATAAGCCACAAATGGACATCGAATAGTTGTTCATCCCCCCTTGGGGGAAATTCTGGGGACGCCATACTCAATCTTAGGAATCTTCATTTTCCCTTTGTGATCCCTTCGAGATAGGCTTCTGCCGACATAGCATGCTCTTAGGACTTACCACACGAGCGATCCTATCCATAGGGGAATCGTAACTATTTTTAAACACTGGGTCAATAATTTCTCCCAGGCGCCGCCGCAGGCGGTCGCCTGCAAAGATTAGTTAAGCATTGCTCGTGTCAATTGATTTTTGCCTATGAATAAGCAAGACACCATTCTCGTATGGAATCTTGCTGGTTATATTCTCCATTCTCCATGATCTATACTTCATCACGAGATCTTCTAGCCATCTCTCTACCGTGGCGTGCAAAACAATGCGCTCCGCCGACTTGACGACCAACTGATTAAAAAGTCTGACGTATTCTTTTTTTATAGATGCATATCTATCAAGCGAGCTCTCATAGCTCTGCACGTCTTCATTCGTGGGCCTTTTGATTGAGTAGTCAGGCGAGATCAATACCGCGTTAGTCGGGGACACAGGAACAAAAACACTGGCCACTGTATCCGTAGTTCTATGGTAATAGGGAACGGCAGGGTTGTCGCTAGTAATGAATGGAATATCTGTTTCGTTAAATAGCTTGAGCCAGCCTGAACAATATAGCCTGTTTGCTACTCCGATGAGAGATGAGATACCACGCGCGTGAGCGTACTCTCGGTCAACAGCGCATCTAATATTGCCTAGCTGAAGCTCTTGCTCGATCTTCACCTGCAGTTCTGGTCCGAACCTCGGATCATAAATATTCTCATTCATCACCTTGTCGGCCAGCGGTTGAATCGTCTCGGCAAGCATGTCTTGTCCCATTCGCTTCGCAACAGGGTTGCACACGCGTAAATATGCGACGTAGGCAGACAGTTGGTATTTGATGTCCGCATTTACGCGCATGTCGCATAGTGCCTGCACGTTGGTCGACCAGTTTTTCTCAAGGGGCGCGAGATAGCTATCAAGCACTCTTGGGTCGTCGAAGTATGTATTAGCGTCACCATCTGTTTCGTGACATATAGACTTCGGGCTCTTCGGTTTTCCGACAGTAACGTGCCCGCTCTTGTAATAGGGAACAAGCTGACCGCGCTCGTTTGCGAAGCGCTCCAGATATGTTTGGGATACGTAATGGTCTTGTTGAGCCACAATATGCCTCATATCTTTATCACAGAAGAACGTCTGCAGTCGTCTATTCCCGCGTTGAGTAATGTGGTGTGGCACTCCTAGGACTACCACACGGGCAATCCTAGCATAGGGGAGTCTGAACCGTTTTCCAACACTGAGTCAATAATTAACTATGGTGTCCCCGGAAACCTTTAGCATTTCCTGTGAGCTTTGATTCTTTCTTTTAGTTTGTCCAGATCGTCGTCAATAAGTGTCGGATTGAGTTCATTTGTTTCGGGCTCGAAATAGCGAAACATCCCATCTTGTGAAAACTCAATTCTTCCAAGAGTGATCGTTACGGGTTTTCCTTTAGATCTTTTATATTGAGAGTGATTCGGCCCGACTTTTTTAGTCAACTTTACTCTAATGTAACGGCCTCGACCAAGATTAGATGTTTCTTCAAAAGAGATCATTTTATATCCTCCTTTTCAATGTCTAACGCTCGATTTCAGCCGCTGGTGTAGCCGGTCGGCTGCAAGCGGCAGTTAGACAGCTCTACCCGAGGTTTGCCAATAAACCGACGATACCTAGAAGGATACTTAGAAGAATTCCGATTGCCCATACCCAGAATTTGTTTTTCTCATACCAGTCCTCAATTCGGGACTTCGGTTTCCACATCGCAATTTCTGCGCGAATCCGCTCATCAAGAAATTTGTCCATGGCCCTGACTTGTCCGATGGGTTTCGGCTCCACGCTATCTGGAAACCCTTTACCCATTAGGAGACGATCAACGTCGGCCATCCGTGCGTAGACCTTCCGGAATCCAGCAGACAGCAACCCCTGAAGTTCAGGAAGCAAGAGCTTAGCATCTACTCGTTTTTCTCTGGCCATCGACATAGCAACCGTGATCTCGGAAACGCAGAGATCTTCAAGGAATGGTTCTATGTAGCGTGACCAAAACACTTGTCTCGGGGATCCGCCAAACCCGACTCCCTCATAAGCTATTTGTCTTCCGTCAAACGATTTGATGCGAAACGGATGGCCTGCTGTTAGGAAAGACCAAGGTGTTACTTTCTGCTTGATCAGTTGCTCAATGGCGTCATCGACGCTCTTTCTAAACGTCGGGTAGAGCGGAGTTGTCATGGGACTTGATTGATGCCTAACATAAATTATACCGCTTAAAAGCGGTAATGAATTACAGACATTATTGATTTTCGTGTTGTAAATATCTATAACCCAAATTCTGCAATGGGACACAGATTAATGCAGATAAGCGCAGATAAAATATAGATACAACCAAACATTTGAAATACCTTCAAGAGCGCTCGATAATCAACGGGGGTTATTCTCGGCATCAGGACACCGAAATTACTGATTTTTCAAACACTATTATTTCAATCTGAGGGGTTATTTCTTCACCATTCGTGTCAAACCCGCATTCTTGTATATATTCATCAAGAGTTCCAATATTTTTCATTTCCTCAAATTGAATACCAATAACCTCCAGGAGGTTTTTTCTTGCTTCTTCCGGTGTTCTACCTTGCGAGATAAAGTCCAGTTCTGGCGCTCGTGCCAAATACCACAATCCTTTTTACCAAGATTCAATAATTAATGGTAACTTCATAAAATTCGCCCACTGATTAGTTGTGATACTTTTTATAAAACAATTATTGTCTTGAGTTGTTAATCTCCCGTACCATTTTAAATATTAATCTTTCGTACGATTGGACGATCTTTTCGCGCTCTTTCTTTTCAAAAGATTTTAGAGGTTTGCTTTCTAATTCTTCACCAATTTCATCGGCTTTCTTTATAAGCGACAAGGAAGACCCCGCATCAACAGTAGGTTTTGTTGGGGCCGCTGGTTTGGGTTGTTCTTTTTGAGGTAATTTGGCGGGAGATTTTTGTCCTGGTACAAATTTCTTTGAAGGTTGACCCTCGCTGTTCTTATTTTTCCCTTCACTCATGTTTTTTTCTCCTATAGTGAATTTAATTAGGCTGCCTTCGGCAGCGACTTTTTATATACACGACAAATGCCGGTGAAAAACAACCCCCTCGCCCCCTTTATTAAGGGGGATTTCCTCAAGTCCCCCTTAATAAAGGGGGATTCAGGGGGTTGTCTGGTATGCTATGACACAAACTTTGAAATTCCTGAACATTAAATTAGGTTGGCTAGTACTCCCTCCCTTGATGGGAGGGACAAAGGGAGGGTGATCATTTTTTTTCTTTCACCCCCACCCAGCCTCCCCCATCAAGGGGGAGGAACTAAAATTTGAAATTCCTGAACATTAAATTCGGATACCTTATGTAGTGTCTTTTTATTTATAATGCCTGCGCAGGGGCAGGTTTGAAACCTGCCCCTGCATGTAAATTCCCTGATACTTTCTATATGTATACAATTAATTATAATCAAAATCAATAATTTATTTATATTGGTTTGGATATCTTTGAGTTTGGTAGCTGAGATTAAAAAAAGATTGAGAATGCTTTATGCATAAATTATAATTATTTACGATAATAAAATCGAAGCCAAATTAACCCTCTCTTTATTTCCTCGCGAAGGGGGAAAGAAGTAAGGCGAACTTAAGTTCGCTCTACAGGGTAGTCTGAAAACTCGCTTTCTCTCTTAATTACAACGGAAAAATATAAAAAGGATTATATAGGATGGAAGAAGTAAGCATCATTATCCCTGCTTATAATGAAAGAGAGGGAATAACACACGTAATTGAATCGCTGCGTTTATTAAAAGAAAGATACGGTACACGATGGGAAATTATTGTTGTAGATGATGGTTCTACTGATGGTACGCCTGAAATGGTAAAAAAATTTGAGGATGTTATCCT
>MHXP01000058.1 GCA_001824485.1 Planctomycetes bacterium GWA2_39_15
TGTATCTTTTACGGCGAATTCTATGCTGGCATCCTTTTGTTCCAGGAAAACGTGTATTTCGCCTTTTTCAGTGTATTTTATGGCATTATCTATGAGGTTGGTAATTACACGCTGAATTTCTTCCTTGTCACCGATTACTGCCGGTAATCCTTGATTCACGTGATTTATTAAAGCCAATCCTTTCTTATCAGCTAAAAGTCTCATTGCTGTGACTGTCTGTAAAACGAGAGCATCCATTTGGATGGGTTCCTTCCTAAACACCATTCTGCCTGATTCCAAAACAGAGAGATCAAGTATGCTTCCTATAGTCTTTCGTAATCTTTGTAAACTGTCGTTAATAATCTTGCTGAATTTTTCTTCTTTTGAGCGATCTATGTACTCTTTCTTTACCTCTTTAGACCAGAGATCGATTGCCATTTGCACCTGCGCTACAGGCGATTTAAGTTCGTGTGATACGTCTCGTATCATCTTGTCCTTCATCTGATCAAGGGTTAGTAATTCTTTATATGCCCTCTCAAGATTGCTACTCTGCTTTTCAAGTTCTTGATTCATACGAACCAGGTCTTTTGTCCTCTCCTCCACAGTTTTCTCCAGATTGGTTGTATATTCCTTGAGTATTTGTGTCTTTTCTTCCAAAATACTTGCCATCTTATTAAAGGAATTGGACAATTCTCCAATTTCATCATGGGAAGTAATTTTTACACGCTTGCTATAGTCACCTTCTGAAATACTTTTGGTTACTTCTGTAAGGTATAAAATCGGGTCAGACATCTTTTTGCCAAAGAAAAACGCAGATGAAATGACTATAATGGTTACCAGAAATATGATTGGAGAAACTATCATATGTAATTTTTTAACCGGACCATAACCTTCTTTCACGTCAATTTCCGCTATAATTCCCCATTCAAGTGCTGTAATCCATTGCCAAAATCCTAAAACCTTTACACCCCGATAATCTAAATAGCCTTCTCCGTCGTGTCCTTTCTTCCCTTTTATACATTCTTCGGCACTCCTTGTGAGCTTTTTTGTTATAGGATCTATTACCTGTAGTTCAAGAGTTGTCCTTTGATTAACAAGACCTGCGTCTTTGAGGTCTTTTAAAAATTTGGATTCAGAGATCATAAACCCATCTTTATTAATTAAATATGTCTCTCCAGTTTCTCCCAATCGAACACTCCTCATGAGCTTGCTGATTTCCATTACGTCCACTCTCAGACACACCATGCCTATAACCTTGTGCTCATATACAACTGGAGTGGAAATATAGAGCGTAGGCATACCAAGTTCAAGCTTTCCATACTCATTTTCTAATGGAATTACAGAAGGTGCAATATCTGATACAAATGTAACACCACTAACAGCCTTCTGGAAAAATTCAAACCCTGCCACATTGGTAATTACCTTTCCAGTCGAGGTTGTGATCTTTAAATCTCCAAGACGGTCACAAATAAATATTTCTTTATAACCATAAGCATCCCGCAAGGTATTTAAATGGTGCAATAGTCTATAAAAATTCTCACTGCCCTCAGATTTGTATATGACGCCGGGTACATTCGGATTTTCAGCAACAATCCTGGCATCTGCTTTCCGTTCTTCGCTCCATCTTAAAATCAGCTCAGATTGTTTGTGTCCAACCCCTTCAAGATTTTGTATCAATGCATCCTGTAATGCTTTTTTTCCAGTGGGATAAATAAATACCCTCATAATAAACATAGGAAAGACTGAAAGCAGGATTGAAGAAATGATAATTTTAGTTCGTATGGATTTATAAGAGTGGATTTGAAATTTCTTTATAATGCCGAAGAAGACGTTCTTATGGTTTAGATATTTTTGTAAATACTGTATTAAAAGGGCATTCATTGAATACTTTATATCCTATTTACATTCATATCTGAATCAGTTTAAAACAAGGATGCTTATATATCAATGATATAAGTTACACCAACAATCTTTATCATACATCATGTATTCTGCGCAATTGATGGTTTCAAATGTTTTTGTGATTTGTCACTATTTGGATTTATTTTTAACAAATGCAGGAATGTTCTTCATATACTGATCAATCAGTTCACAGGTAATTTCTGTAACGCCATTTCGGGCGGCAAAATCTTCAATAGATTTCCTTGCCTTACCCCTTACAAATATTGGCGCTTTCTCGAGGCGTTGTCTTGCATCTTCTGCCCATACTGGCAAAGTCTGATTTTCTTTTTGCACTGTCACATTTGCAGACTTCAGATATGCCTGGAATTTTGTAATGATACCCTCATTTCTGGCGGTTCGATCCCCAAGAAACGCCTTAATTTCTTCAATAACCTCCTTTTTATGAGCGCTTTTTAACTTATCTTTGGCTTTATCCCAGGCTTCCATTCTAAGCTCATCAAACCCAATATTTTTGATTCGTTTGGATGCAAGCTGCATAGACTCATCCCTTATTTCAGACAAAAATTTGGAAGTGATCTCCTTGTAACCATGCAGTCGAGCCTTTTTCTGCATAAGCTTAAAAATACCATGCCTTACAAAATCAGGGGCATGTTCCACACGTTTCCTCGCCTCGTCAGACCATGGTATTTCATCATTCTGTTGCGAATAGGAGTTACTTTTATCGTGTTGTTTTTCTATATTTTCGATTTCATTTTTTGGAAAAGCAGTTTTCTTGTTTTTCATCATTTCTTCACGTGCTGCCTTCATTACTTCCAATGTTATTTCTCCATAATTATTTTCTGCCGCAAAGCGTTCAACATTTTTTATAATCATTCCCCTGCTAAACGAAGGAATTTGTTTAAGTATACCTTTAGCCTGTGTATTCCAATTCATGGTAAATTCCTCTTCAGTCCCAAATGTTTCTGATGTCTTCAATTGTATTGTCTTATTATCGTACTTCCCGGGGATATAGTTACACCATGAATCCTCGCCCATCTGATTCCCTGTCAATGCCAGCGCTCGCGCACGGCATCCCTTACATATTTGCCTAAACTCACATATACCACATCTACCATTAAGATTGGCGTACCTCAAAGTTTGGAAATCGGCAGTATCTTTCCATATTTCAACAAAACTTTTTTCTCTCACATTCCCGGAAACGTTTGGCATATAGGGACACGGTGTAACATTTCCTTCAGGAGTAATCCTGCAATAATGCGTGCCAGCCGGACAACCCCCCGAATATGCTCTGATGAGTGGAGAAGTATTGTCATGCTCATACACAATTCTTCGATAATGTGGTGCGCACTTAGCCCCTACCAACATCTTACCCTGATATTTCTTTTGTGTTTCATAGAGTTGGTGAAGCGCCTGATCATATTGATGTGGTGTAATGTCCGTCAGTTCCTGCCCCTTACCAGTACACACAAGAAAGAACAGGTTAAAGACCTTTGCACCCAGGTCGTAAGAGAACTCTATAATTCTTGGAATTTCATTAAAATTTTCTCTGGTAACCGTAGTCTGAATTTGAAACTCTACACCCTGCCTGCGGCAAGCCTCGATTCCATTGATGGTATCGTCCCACGCACCTGAAAAACCTCTAAATTTATCATGTTTTTCAGGAACAATAGAGTCGAGACTGATACCAATCCCAGTCACACCGCTTTCCTTGAGTCTTTTTGCATTATCATCGTTAATCAAGTTACCGTTTGTCCCCAAAACAATCATCATCCCTTTTTGCGAAGCATAACAGGTAAGTTCGTAAATATCTTTTCTCAATAGCGGTTCTCCACCTGTAAGGATTAACAATAGGTTAGGGTTAAGCTCCGCCATCTGATCTATAAGTCGGAATCCTTCTTGTGTGCTGAGTTCATTGGCAGATTGTCTGGTTAACGCATTTGTATCGAGGTAACAATGGTTACAGCGCAGGTTGCATCGGTAGGTTGTATTCCATGAGATTGCGTAAGGTTTGTAATTCATTATTCTTAAAGCTTTTTAACACGTAGATTAATGTGAAATTATACAAATAATATATAAATGTATTAAAAAAAACAATACATTTTATTCAATAAAAAATAGATATAAGAATTCTTTATTTTAAGTAAAACCGAAGAATCTACACCAGATAAATTTATCAGGTATTTATATGACAAATCAATGATTTGACCTTTTCCAAGGCTTCCTCCTTAGTTTTTAAGTTACCCTCCAACTGCTCATCTTCAATTTTAGTTAATATTTCTCTAAACAAAGGACCTGGTTTTAGTCCCAAAGCAATGAGATCCAAGCCATTAATAAGCGGTTTGGGTTTAACCTCTTCTTGAGGAAGCTTACTGAACATTTCCTGGCAATAGTTGTAATCTGATAGGTCGCCACTACTTGACAGGGCATCAATCCTGCACAACTCTGCAAGCTCCGGGTAACCATCACTTGCAAACAACCGCTTGAGTTTGCTAAGTCGCATTTTTTGGGCATCTTTAAAATACAGGTGTTTTTGAACAAGCCAAACAATCCGCTCCTTTTCGGCATTAGAAGTTTTTAACCGATTACAAATATTTGCTGCCATATCTGCACCAACTTTTTCATGCAAATTGAATCTGATTCTGTCTGACTCTTCAAAGGTAACAGTCTTACCAATATCATGCAACAATAACCCCATTGCTAATGTCCAGGATGGATTTTTCATTTTGGATAGACACAAGAGTGTGTGTACGAAGACATCACCCTCAGGATGAAAATTTTCTGGCTGACGCACTCCTTTCATACCGGATACCTCCGGCAGTATCTCTTGTAAAAGATGAAACTCATCCAATAATCTAATGCCGATATGAGGATTAGGACTAGTTAGTATCTTTTCCAGCTCTTCCCTTATGCGTTCGGCGCTGACCACATGAATTTGTCTGGCAAGTTTTATAATCGCCTGTCGTGTTTTCTCGTGAATCGGGAAATTAAACCGACATGCAAAGCGGGCCGCGCGTATCATACGCAATTTGTCTTCTGTAAAACGTTCAATTGGGTTCCCGATAGTGCGAATAATTCCTTTAGAAATATCTTCCCGCCCGCTAACATAATCCAGCATTTCATTTTTTATAGGATCATAGAGCAAACCATTTATTGTAAAATCTCTTCGCTTTACATCATCTTCGGGAGTGCTGAAAGCCACATAATCAGGATGGCGCCCGTCACTATAGGAACCTTCTGTGCGAAACGTTGCCACTTCAAAGTTGTGACCTTCCTTTAGAACAATAACCACACCAAACTGTACACCAACTGGGATGGTCTCCTCAAAGAGGTGCATGACATCGTTCGGCAAGGCATTTGTGGCAATATCGTAATCAGCCGACTCTCTGCCCATAATCATATCCCGCACGCATCCACCTGCAAAGTAAGCCTTGTAGCCGTTTCCTTGCAGGGTTTTTACAATATCTATGGCATTTTGTTTTATTGACATACAATTAACAATACAAAAAATACTTTATTTTTATTTCTCACAAAACAATATAAAGTGTACAGGTGTGCCTGAAACTTGTAACTTAAAATGGTTTGGTAAAGCACCTTTATGGATAGACTATCTCTATTGCTATTATTTCTAACCAAGAGATTTTTTGGTTTGGGAGATTAACTCTTTGCGGCAATTTTATCGTTTAGGGCCTTGAGGAATTTGTCTAAATCTACATTGTGCATCTTAGTCGCCATATCTATGGATGCAACACGACCCATAGTATTCCGCATAACGGGGCTTGACATCTGACTGAACCCAAAATCAAGGAATATCTGAAGCGTCTCTGGATATTGGTCTACTACATCAAAGACCTTTGTATCTTTTGTAACCTCTGTAAGTTTTTTTGTTGCAGTTGTTGTGGATGGTTTTGTTTCCTGCGTAGTGTTCATGGTTTTCCAGAGGTTGTATCCAAAAAGGCTCAGCGCTGCCAGTTCAAACCAACCGGAAGAACCCACGACAGCATAAAATACAGGTTTTCCACTTGTACCCACCAATATTTGAGAAAATACCCTTAAAAAACAGCCAAAATTTAACAGGATAAATGTAAGGTTAGATATCTTTATGCTGTGCATGTTAATTCCTTTAAAAGTAGGAATCATTTTTGACGCATAGCCAATAATCATCATCGTGATAAATCCCACGGTAATAGCATGATTCAAAGAACCGTGAAATCTTTTTTGCACTTCTGTACCATGTCCCAAAAATGGCATAACAAGCAGAATAACGGCGCTGACAATAAGCCAGAGATATGCTGTACGAATAGTCTTGGCATAGCTTCTGTCCATAACAATGTCTTGCAGTTCTTTTGTTGACCTTTCGAAGATTCTCAAGCCATAAATGAACGCAAAGAATGCAAAGCCGATTGGAAACACAATGAACTGTGAAAACCTAAATGCCACTACATATTTATCAGCAAGCATGTGTGTAATATAATAAATTGGAATAGATATGTTCAAAATCAAAAAGACTAAATTAATCACCTTTTCCCTTACAGGTTTAATGTCAAGGAATGCATATACCGTTCTTATATTGATTGCAAAGATAAACATAAGAACAAAACCAAAGAGATAGAGATGAACATAAGGACTGAAATAATTTCTGGGAATCTCATAAATGGCATGTCTGTATAAGTGGAATACCATACAAAGATTCATAAACGTGGCAATAAGAAACCATATAATGCCAGCCTTGAAATACTTGTCAAAGACGCCGGTCTTTTCTTTGCTCGATAAGATGGTTCTTAGAATAACAAACGCAAACAAACAAATCGCTAATGCCTCAAAAATAGCGGATATTGGAACTAAAAACCTGATGGAGCTATAAGGTATGGGTTGCACTACTGTTCTTATAGAAATACCTATAATGGCGAAACCGTAAATGATATTTGCCAAACTCCTGTGCCTTAGTTCTGTATTCTTTACCCTGGGTATAATGTACAGGGCAAAACCCATGATACATAGACCCACCCAGCCATAAATTTGTGCATGGCCATGTGCCTGAATAAGCGCATAATAAACTGAATTAAAATTTAATTTAAAAGCAATGTAACTAAGTGTAATTGCGCCAAACGTCACACCCACAGAAAGAGTCAGAACAATGGCTGTTTTAATAAATTTTTCATAAATCTTATCTTCTTCAAATTTTGGGATTTCAATATGTTCACCACCGCCCTTTTCAATAGCTTCGTTCAACTCTTTAACAAGGGTGTCATAATTCACCTCATGCGCCTTGGCAAAGAATGCAATAGGTTCGTTAGGACCACGAACCCCCCCTGCTATGACAAGGTTGTATTTTTTGAATACAGCAAGTGTTTCCGGATTTGTTTCGATAAGGTCTTTAATTATCGTGTTTCTATTTATTTCCATACGGAAGGATTGTAACAAACATTACTAAAACCTTTCAAGAAAATTAAAACTATAATTCCCCAATTACAGAAATCTCAGTTTCCAGTTCATACCCTAATTTCTGTTTAACTTCCTTTTTAACCAGTTCGATTAGCTGTAAAACGTCTGACGCCTTTGCATTGCCCATATTAACAATAAAGTTCGCGTGTTTGGTCGAAACCTCTGCACCGCCGATACGTTTACCCTTGAGTCCAGCTTTGTCTATCAACCTGCCAGCCCCAACATCCTTAATCTTTTTAAAGACCGAACCACAGCTTGGATATTCTTCTAATAATGGCTGTTTAGCCCTGCGCCATGCAAGATTTTCATCCATAACCTTCTGTATATCTTCTTTAGATTTTGGCGCAAGTTGAAATGTAACATCGAGTACTATATCCTTACGTCTTTGTAAAATACTCTTATCATAACTAAATTGAAAATAATCAACGCCAACCGTGCGGAACTGTCCTTCTTCCGTAAATATGCGGCTTGTCTGGACGATTTCCTCAATAAATACCGTCCGTTTTCTGTCGGGCGATAAAAAGTGCAGGTTCTGCCACATCGCCCCGCCAACGGTACTTGGGATATCAACAAAGTGCTCGAAGCCAGATAATCCAAGGTTTTTGGACTGTTCTATAAGATCGTCAACTATTGCGCCGCTTTCTGCCAATATTTTATTATTATCAAGGATCGTAACCTTATTTGCCATATTACGGATAACCAATCCCCGAAACCCATTGTCGGTAAACAAAATATTAGCCCCGCAACCAAGTAGGAAAAAGGGGATGCGATTGCGACGAGCTTCTGATAAGGCATGTACCAATTCATCAATCGTATGAACCTCTACAAACAAATCCGCCGTCCCGCCGATCTTGTATGTGGTAAATGGAGCTAAAAATTTGTTTCGTTCAAGGTTTGGAATATTTAGTAACATAGCGCTGCAAATAGAGTTAGAAAGTCCCCTCTTGGGATGGGATTTAGGGGTGGGTAAGTCGGTAATTCGTGAGATACTCAATGAGATTTCACGACCAAGAAACCCACCCCTAAACCCCTCCCGAGAGGGG
>MHXP01000059.1 GCA_001824485.1 Planctomycetes bacterium GWA2_39_15
GAAAAGACAGTGCACTTGGACACGATCCATTGCGTTGGATGAGGGTGACAAAAGAAAATAAAAAATCACCGTCCACGGAAGATGTAATTAAAGTAGAACAGAATATAGAAAAGGCTGTTAAAAAGACAATCCCTCAGATTACAATTAAACAACAAAAAACCATTTCAACAAACAATGACAGGACACAGGATATTCAAAAAGCACCACAACTACCGCATAAGGTTAATAATGTGGTGGATGATCAAACAAAGCCAAAACCCAAGATCGTGATTGGGCGTATGTACGAGAAACCAACAGTTGAAAAGCTAAAACAACCAAAGTTTGAAGACAGTGTTTCTAAAGAACCAAGTCGTTACACTGAACAACCTCCTACAAGTTATAAGACAATGCTACCAATCAAATCACCTGATTATAGTCTGGAACATGTACCTTCCTATACTTCCGCATTCAGCCTATCAACGTATATTATTATCGCCTATACAACGCTTATTCTTATGCTGGGATTTTTTGTATACAGGGACATTTCGAAACGAACTAGCAGGATTGAGGCAAGAATTTCTGCTATTGAGAAGGTATTACATTCAAAATAAGAAAATATTTACACAAATAAAGGTTTTGCCTCGATGGTGATAGTAGTATGTCCGTTACGACCATTTCGTGTGTCGTGGAGGTTCATTTAAATCAATAGCTGGTTCTTGTGTTGCAACCAAATCTGCCTCTTCAATTTCTTGTTTTGCCGTTTCCTGAATCATGAACTGCATCTCGAAAAGTTTTTTGTATAGTCCACCGTTTGCTAGAAGTTCATGGTGAAGTCCGGTTTCAGCGATTCGTCCATGATCCATCACCACAATCAAATCAGCATGCAATATTGTTGATAATCTATGCGCAATGACAAAGGTGGTGCGGTGCTTTACAAGCCGGTAAATAGCATTTTGTATAAGCTGTTCGGTTTCTGTATCTACAGAGGATGTAGCCTCGTCTAATATGAGGATACGTGGGTTAGCAAGAATAGCGCGGGCAATAGCTATGCGTTGTTTTTGTCCGCCAGAAAGCTTTACACCGCGTTCACCTATCACAGAATCATATCTATGTGGCAATTCCATAATAAAATCATGCGCATTAGCGGCGCATGCCGCCTCTTCAATTTCATTATTCAAGGCATCAAATCGTGCGTAAGCGATATTTGCTTTTACAGTATCGTTGAAGAGAAAAGGTTCTTGTAGTACCATAGCCATTTGTCTACGTAGTGAATGGAGTCTTACATCTTTGATATTATAACCGTCAATTATGATTTCTCCTTTTGTTGGATCGTAAAAACGTGGAATTAATTTTGTCAGGGTTGTTTTACCGCTGCCACTGGGACCAACAAGGGCAATCATTTGTCCAGGGCGTGCGCTTATGTTGATGTCCGTCAAGACATCCATATCTTGATTATATCTAAAGTGAACATGCCTGAATTCCACTATTCCACGTACTGGTGGCAAGTCTATGGCATTCGGGGCATCCTTCAATTCGCTTGGTGTATCTAATATCTCAAAAATACGTTCGGTGGAAGCTATGGCGCGCTGAACCTGGTTGTAAAAACGTGTCAGTCCAGTAATGGGACTGTACATCATCTGTAAATAAGGGAAGAATATTACAAATGTCCCTGCAGAAAGCTGACCTTGCAGCACCTTGTAACCGCCAAAACATATAACAATTACTGCCCCAGTTTCTGTAAGCAGGTCTACAATAGGTCTTAAAGTAGAGACAAGCTTTAGTATTCGAACATAGAGGTTGTAGTTATCATAATTTTTATTTCTGAAACGTTCCATTTCTTCAGCCTCTTTTGCGAAGCCAGCGATGACCTTAATACCTGAGATATTGTCTTGAATCAATGCGTTAAGCTCGGCCGTCTTATCTCTCAAAGAACGAAAAACCTTCCTGATCCTTTTGCCAAAATTGTAAGTGCAGAGGGATATAAATGGACAAACAAATAGTGCAACACCGGTAAGCTGCCAATCGAGTTTTATGCAAAAGTAAAGAATCCAACCGAATTTGAACATGTCAGTTATAAATGTAACGACAGGGCCCACGATAGCTTGTTCCAGGGAATTGACGTCATTCATAAGACGGCTCATAATTTCACCAGTCTTATTGTTTTCAAAGTAACTTAATGGGAATTGTTGAATGTGGTCATAGAGCTGATTTCGCATGTCATAAATGAGCCTCTGTCCTAATTCCGTTGTAATAAAGCCGTGAAATAACATAATACCACTGTTAGCAGCATGCATGAAAATAAAGATTGCAGCAAGAAAAATTAGCGTAATAAAGGTGGAATTGTAACTTTCAAACCAATGTTTGTGAATGTACTGTGAGAATGTTGTCAAAGGTTTTGAGATTGGAATGGTGTTCGTATGTCCGTTTGACTGGGGTTTATCAGCAAAGATTTTATCAGAATTATTATTTTGAGTATTTTTTAAATATTTGTCGGCTATCTTGATTTCATCAACAGCTACACCTACTATTTGAGTAGGTAAAACAGCGATATATGAACCAATTGCCGAGAGAATCAAAATAATGATAGCTTTACGCCAATAGGGTTTTAAGTATTCTAAAAGTCTGATATAAGTGTTTTTTGAAGTATTGTAATTTTTCATATTATTACGACGCTTGCTCAATTAAGTTGGCAGTATGCAGTTGACAGCAGGGGATAAATTCCAAACATCCAACTTGCAAATATTACCTAAACTATTTGATTGTAGTTATAACATTTTATGTTTTATTCATATCGGAGAGCATCAATTGGGTTGAGACGCGATGCCTTTCTGGCGGGATAGTAGCCAAAGAAGATGCCAATCATGTTAGAGAAAAAAAAGGCGATTGCTATAGATGGTGGGGATAATAATGAAGGCCAGCTTCCAAAATAAGAGACCGATTTTGACAAAACAATGCCAAAAATGACACCCACTACTCCGCCGATGGAGCTTAGAACTGTTGCCTCTGTCAAAAACTGAAAAAGTATATCCTTTTCTCTGGCGCCTATTGCCATCCTTATGCCAATTTCCTTTGTTCTTTCGGTTGTGGACACAAGCATGATATTCATGATGCCGATACCACCTACTATCAGAGATACAGACGCAATACTGCCCAGCAGGACTGTCATAGTGTGGCTTGTTTCCATTATAGTTGAAGCAAATTCTACCTGACTGATAACGCTGAAGTCGTTTTCTTCATTTAATTTCAGGTGATGGCGTTGCCTCAGCAGGGATGTAATTTGTTCAATTGCCTCAAATCTTGCCTCTGCTGAGACTGATGATGCAAGTGCTACGCCAATATACGTTACTCCCATAATCTTTCTCTGTACGGTTGTGTAAGGCATCAAAACCAGATCGTCCTGATCCTGCCCAGTGGGAGACTGTCCTTTTGTGCTAAGAACTCCAATGACCTTGAAAGGCACATTGTTTACCCGAACCCATTTGTCAACTGGGTCTGATGCTCCAAAAAGGTTTGTTGCAACGGTTTGTCCCAGGATACAAACCTTTGCCATAATATTTATGTCCTGCTCATTAAAAAATCTCCCAGATACCAGATGCCAGTTCCTGACGATTTGATAATCAGGTCCAACCCCTGACACAAAAGTCGTCCAGTTCATGTTGCCATAAACAACTTGTGTGGACGTCCTGATGCCGGGTGACACATAACTGACGGCACGACACTCCTTCTTTATAGCCAGAACGTCCTCTGCTGTTAAGGTGATAGTCCCCGTAGTACCTCTGGTTGCTGAGTGTGTGGTGCTAATAGGTATAATAATAAGCACGTTTGTTCCGAGACTTTCAAGTTGCTTCTCGACCATAACCTTGGCGCCTTGTCCAATACTTACCATAGCTATTACTGCCCCAACACCGATAACAATACCAAGGACTGTTAAAAAGGAACGTAATTTGTTCCTCATAATTGCGCGCAATGCTATTTTAAAAAGCGGCGGTATGGTCATAAAAGAATTTACAAAGATTTTAATGTGAAATTCAGCTCTGCATAATGAGTTTTAAAAATAAAGACGCGGTTGGAAGCTAAAGGTTGGAGGTTAGAGGTAAAACCTCCAACCTCTAATCTCCAACTTCAAAGTTCCAGCATCAATAATCAACTTCTCTCATCCATCTGCTGTAAAAGCTCTAAGAGATTACGAAATTGTTTCACAAGGTATTTGGGAAATATCAGATGCAGTAGATTGAGAAGGGGTATCACTTAGTACCTTACCATCCTTGAGGACAATAAATCTGCGGGCATATTTTGCAATATCGTTTTCGTGAGTGACAAGAACGATGGTAATACCCATTTTGTTGTTTAGGTCACAAAACACATTCATAACCTCCATGCTGGTAACGCTGTCGAGATTACCAGTAGGTTCATCAGCAAGGAGTAAAGTGGGATTATTAATAATAGCCCGTGCTATGGCTACACGCTGCTGTTGTCCGCCTGATAATTGATTCGTATAGTGTTTTTGGAACTCCTCAAGACCTAATATCTTCATAATTTGATGAACTCTGTCGGTATCTATTTTAGAAATTCTTTTATTATAAATAAGAGGTAGTTCAATATTTTCCAATACAGTGGTACGACTTAAAAGATTAAAGCTCTGAAACACAAATCCGATTTTTTTATTACGAATATTGGCTAATTCATTTTTCGATAATTGTGATGCTTCTATACCTTCTAAATAATACTTTCCCCTAGTTGGACTATCCAGACATCCAAGGATATTCATCAGTGTAGATTTGCCAGAACCAGATGCCCCCATAACGGCAACGAATTCCCCCTTTTTTATGGTTAAAGAGATTCCATTAAGGGCAGTAACATCGACCTCTCCCATCGTATAAATCTTGTAAACTGTTTCTAGCAATACAATGTTTTGCATAGTTTAATGCTCATGAAATCCAAAGTTGCTACTAGGTCACCAAGATACTAAGTATTTCTTTGTGACATGGTGTATGGCATAAAAAGTCACCGAAGATAGCCTAATTCGATGTTAATGAATTTCAAACAATTAGTTCCTCCCACTTTATGGGGGAGCTTAGGTGGGGGTAAAGGAAAAAAGCTGACCACCCTCCCCTAACCCCTCACATCAATGGAGGGGGTTGGTGTAATTTGCGTAGTCATCGAAGGCATAATTTAATAACGCGTACTGCGTCCCCAGGGTACTTTTTGCGTATCTTTTTTAGCTGATTTTAGAACTGTCTCAGAAATCACAACCTCCTGGCCTTCCTTTACGTCACCTTCTATGATTTCAATAAAGTTATCATCGCCGATTCCCAATTTTACAGCCACTTGTTTTAATTTCCCATGTTCTAACATCCAGATACTAGAACTGCTTTTTTTAGTAAATTTCTTTTCAATAGCGGTTTTTTTATCAGTTCCATTTTTTAATACCTCAGAAGGAGTGTAACGCAATGCGGCGTTTGGAACTCTCAGAACATGCTCTACCTTTGCTACCAAAATGGAGGTGTTAGCAGTCATTCCGGGTTTGAGTTTTAGGGAAGAATTGTCAACGTTAATTATAGTGTCGTATGTTACAACATTTTGGAAGATAATTGGAGACATACGAATTTCCACAACCTTGCCCTCAAAAACATCGTCAGGAAATGCATCAACTGTAAATTTTGCCTCTTGTCCAACTTTAACTATGCCAATATCCGCTTCATCAACGTTGGTGTTAACCTGCATGTGTACGAGGTCCTCGGCAATGTTAAACAGGGTAGGAGTCTGAAAGCTTGCCACGACAGTTTGTCCGACATCAACATTTCTGGAAATTACAATTCCATCCAATGGGGATACAATTACCGTATGTTCTAAGTCAGTTTTTGCAATTTCCAGTGCGGCTTTTGCTTGTTGTACCTGTGCTTCTGCCAATTTTTCTTCAGCAATGCCAATTTCGTATGTTGTTCGCATTGCGTCAAGATCGTTAATAGAGATTACTCTTTTGGAAAACAATTTCCTTGAACGATAGTAATTTCTTTTATTATTTTTAGAGGTTACGTTTGCCTTTTCAAGAGAAGCTGCGGCTGTTGCTAGGGTGGCTTCTGCCTTTTTTACTTGATGCTCGAAAGGGACGGGATCTATTTGGGCTACGACTTGTCCCTTTTTCACAACAGAATTAAAATCAGCATACAGTTTGGATATAAGACCCGAGACCTGACTGCCTATTAATACAGTCCTTACAGGGTTTATAATGCCAGTTGCTGTGACATTTTTACTGATAGCACCCCGGTCAATATTTGCAGTTTTATATTGAATATTTTCCTTGCTGCCAAGAAAAAAGATTGATGCTACTATAATGGCGATAAGACATGGAATACCGATAGTAAGGTACTTTTTCATATTTACATTAAGATAATAAAATTTGCCATCAATGGCAATTATAATTTTAAGTAACGTTTGTATATGAATCGCCTTGACGCTATCGCTATTAAATAGTATATTTATCATAATAATTAAAAAGTCGCCAATTATATTTAATAATTATAGAGACTGTTTGTAATTTCATAATTAATATTTGCATATTTAGAGAGGGAGGATGACATGCGAAGTAAGACTTTTATTTCTATATTATCTGTGGCTTTTCTTGCCGGTGGATGCGCTACCTATGAGTCAAAGCCCGTTCCTATTAAGCCAGCTTCATCTTATACATTACAAGCACACCCGCAATATACTGCATCCCCTGTCCAGCCGCAAATGACTTCTGCTGCACCACAAGGGCAGCCATTAACTCAATCTCC
>MHXP01000060.1 GCA_001824485.1 Planctomycetes bacterium GWA2_39_15
ACACAATAAATTTTACCTGGACACTTTGAGTTTCTCATATGAATTCAAGGCTCTTTGTGCTTCCTCTTCCATCCCTTTCTTCTTATAAACCAGATACATTTCCTGATAAATGGTAATAAGATCGGGTTTAATATTTAATGCTGTTTTTAGCTCTGAAAGAGCCTCGTCAAGCATGTCTTTTTTATTGTAAATCATCCCCAGGGCAGCGTGGGCCTCAGCAATGCGCTGGTTTTTACTCAGGGTGTTCTTCAAAATAACAATGGCATCATCCAGCTTGCCCTGTTGTACGTATTCTCCAACCGTTTGGAAATAAGCCGTAGCGCGGTGTATGCGTTTTAAGTAAATAAAAAAACTTATGGAGGCCAAAAACACCACACAGGTAGCCCCTATAAGCAATATGAGTAATTGCCGTTTCATAGGTCTGTCTCTCTGGATTTAATCCTTTTATAAATTTAAACACCACTTTGCGAAAGATAATAGTAAAAAATTATCTTACAAAACGCCGAGAAATTCAAGATTTTTATATAAATGTGATTTTTATATGAATGTTCCATAAACAGAAAAGGGCGAACCCTGTGTTCGCCCTTACAACTTTCTCTGTTTTTTCCCGGTTTTAGCCGCTTGACCTATCCTACGTGAACTATCTCCTCACCTTGACGGTTATAATCTTTCTCACACTGCCAGACTGAAACGTAACCCGCGCATTTCCTGTTTTCTTGCCCGCTGTAATAGTAAACGCGACCTGTCCATTTTCATCGGTGGTTTGGCTTGACGGTGAAATAGATATGCGTTTCTTGCCAGCCGCATTAATCGTCGCTGTTGCCGTTTCACCCTCAATCGGACAATTATCAATGCCAGTAACCATTATTGTTACATCAGCGATCTTACCCCTTTTGAGTTTCAACGTACCCGGGGGAGAAACGGTTATTGTCTCAGCTTCACATACCGTAGAAGGCGTTGGAGATACGGTTGCTGTTGGTGTCGGTGTAGCGGTGGTTACCTCTGTATTTGTGGCATACCGTAGACATTTATTAGCAGAATCATAATAACTGATGTGTGCCTTGCCTGAGTTGTCTAAAGCTATTGAAGTATATTCCCCTGCAGACTCACTACTATCCACAGCACTTACCATCCACCACGAGCCAAAGGCATTGGTGGTATACTGAACGCCACCAGAAGAGCTATAGCTGATATGTACATTGTCTGAACTGTCCACTGCTATTGAAGTATACTCCACACCACCACTATTCACAAAACTATTCACCCACGCACCGGAGGCATTCGTAGCATACTTGAGGTCATTGTAAGCATAACCTTTCACAATAAGATCACAGTAGCTTATGTATGCCTTGTTTGCGCTGTCCAACGCTATTGAAGTATACATCCCTATTTTCCCACTATCCACTGTGGTTGTCACCCACGAGCCAGAGGCGTTCGTGGCATACTTGAGGGCTCCGTTCGGATCATAAAAATCATAATTATCACAATAACTGATGTGCGCCTTGCCTGAACTGTCTATCGCTATTGAAGTATATGCTCCCACCTCTCCATCGCTATCGACAGTACTTGTCACCCATGAACCTGATGCATTCGTAGCGTACCTGAGGTCTTTGTTGGTGAAATCATAATAGCTGATATGTACCTTGCCTGATGTATCAAGCGCTATGGAGGCATACCCGCCATACTTTCCAAGAGTACTATCAACCGTGGTCGTCACCCACGAGCCTGAGACGTTGGTTGCATACTTGAGGTCGTATTTTGACATATCAAAATAACTGATATGCGCCCTGCCTGAACTATCCAGCACTATTGAAGTATCTCCCCCTTCATTATCTTCATTATCTACGATATTTGTATCTACGATATTTGTCACCCACGAACCAGAGGCATTCGTGGTATACTTAAGGTCGTAGTTCGCATCATCATAATAACTGATATGTGCCTTGCCTGTGCTGTCCAATGCGATTGAAGTATATTCCCCGATCTTTCCACTACTATCCACAGTACTCGTCGCCCACACACCGGAGGTATTGGTAGCATATTTAAGGTTTCTGATAGTGCTATCATCGTAATAGAAATAACTGATATGGAAATTGCCTGAACTGTCCAATGTTATTGAAGGAAATGCCCCTTCATTATCTACGATATTTGTCACCCACGAACCAGAGGCATTCGTGGTATATTTGAGAACAGAATAATGGCTATAGCTGATGTGTATCTTGCCTGTGTTGTCCAATGTTATTGAAGAAAATTTCCCACCACTATCTATAGTACTTGTCATCCACGTGCCAAAAGCATTGGTGGCATATTTAAGGCCAGTGCCAGAATAGCTGATATGTGCTTTACCTGAGCTATCCAATGCTATTGAGGTATACTCGCCAACATCTCCACTACTGTCCACTGTGGTTGTCACCCACGTGCCAGAGGCATTCGTGGCATACTTGAGGTCTTCGTTATCCCAATCACGATAGCTGATATGCGCCTTGCCTGTGCTGTCCAGTGCTATTGAAGTATACATCCCCACATACCCATCATCCACAGTACTAATCACCCATGAACCAGAGGCATTGGTGGCATACTTGAGGTTGTAGTTTGGATAATCATCATAATAGCCGATATGTGCTTTGTCTGAACTGTCCAATGCTATTGAAATATATTTCCCCACATCTTCTCCACTACTATCGACAGTACTTGTCACCCATGAACCTGATGCATTCGTAGCATACTTGAGGTCATCGTTTGAACCATCATAATAACCGATATGTACTTTGCCTGAGCCATCTAACGCTATGGCGACATACGACCCCACATCAGAGGATGCATCCACGGTCTCATACTGCCAACTGCTGCCGTTATAGTACGCATAATAGAGATGGTCGCCTCCGTAGGCGATGTGGGGATGATTACTGGCATCAATAGCCATCGTCCTCGAACTTAAACCGAAATTACTGAATTGTCTTAGCGCCTCTACTACTTGGGTTGACCATGTGGGTATTTGAAAAGAAACACTCAGATTAAGATTTACAACCTGAACAGGTCTCCTGTCCAATGCCCATACCGTCCCGTCTGACTTCAGGGCTACGGCTTGCTTGTCTCCAGCCGCAATGGCAGTAACATCACTCAGATCACTGACCTGTACGGGAGTTGAACTATTACTATATCCAGAAACAACATCATGTCCCCATCTCCATACCGTCCCATCTGACTTCAGGACTATGGTATGATACTCTCCACCCGCAATGGCAGTAACGCCACTCAGATCACTGACCTGCACAGGCGTTGAACTACTTGTGGTTGTCCCGTTACCCAATTGGCCATAATTATTATCTCCCCACGCCCACACCGTCCCATCGGACTTCAGGGCTATGGTATGAACACCTCCACCAGCAATGGCAGTAACATCACTCAAATCACTGACCTGCGCGGGTATCAATCTATTTGTAGTAGTACCGTCACCCAATTGCCCTTTATAATTCCATCCCCACGTCCATACCGTCCCATCTGACTTCAAGGCTATGATATGATACCCTCCACCCGCAATGGCACTAATGTCACTCACGCCACTGACCTGCGCGGGTTTACCATAGTAGTGAGTGCCTTCACCCAATTGCCCTTCATTACCGTCTCCCCACGCCCACACCGTCCCGTCTGACTTCAGGGCTATGGTGTTTTCATCTCCACCCGCAATGGCAGTAACATCACCCAGGCCACTGACTTGCGCGGGTTTACTATGATTATCATAGTCGTGAGTGCCGTAACCTAATTCCCCGTCATAATTACTCCCCCATGTCCAGACCGTCCCGTCCGACTTCAGGGCTATGGTATGACCACCTCCACCGGCAATGGCAGTAACATCACTCAGATCAGTGACCTGCACAGGAGCCGAACTACTTGTGGTTGTCCCGTTACCCAATTGACCATATGAATTACTCCCCCATGCCCAGACCGTCCCGTCCGACTTCTGGGCTATGGTATGTTTACCTCCACATGCAATCTTTGGCGTCGTAGATGCCCACAACTCACCGCTAACAGACAATACAACAAATAACGATATAAAACCACTACACAACAGGAGATGCCCCATCACTACATGAGAAAGCATAAAAAATCTGTTCTTCATATATCCTCTTTTCCTCCATCCTAATATTGTAAAAATTAACCACAATGTACCGTTCAATAAAATGTTGGGTTTTAGTCCTCTCAACCTAACCCAACTCATTCCGTAACCACCACGCTTGCAATAGTAATAATTGGAATTGCAACGCCTTGAGTGCTAAAGGTAATTGTGGCATTACCTGCTTTCTTTTTGGTCTTTATGGAAAAAGAGGCAGCACCCGACTGGTCCGTTTTCCGGCTTGAGGGCTTGACGGTAAGAATCTTTTTACCCGCCGGGTCAAGCTTTGCTTTAACCTTCGCGTTTGGAACTAAACAACCACCTTCACCCATTACCCACACAGTTATCGCATTCTTATATGTTTTCGACTTATTAATGACTAATGAAAATGGAAACGCAGTTATACTTGAAGCACTGCACCTTGCCGGTGTTGGAAAAGGCGAAAGCGTTGGCTGCGGAGTGGGTGTTGGCGATGCCTTCGGTGTCTGACTTGGTGCTGGACTCGGCGATGGTGTCGGTGACGCCTTTGGTGTAGGTGTTGGCGTATCATCAATCGTACCATAAGCATACTTGAGATCTCCGCTAGTGGAATCATAATAGCTAATGTGTGCCTTGCCTAAGCTGTCCAATGTCATTGAAGTATATTCCCCTACCTTCCCACTACTATCCACAGTATTTATCACCCACGTGCCAGAGGCATTCGTAGCGTACTTGAGGTCATGGTTGGTGGAATCATAATAGCTGATGTGTGCCTTGCCTGTGCTGTCAAGCGATATTGAAGTATATTGCCCCACCTCTCCACTGCTATCTACAGTACTTGTCAGCCACATGCCAAAAGCATTGGTGGCATATTCAAGGTCACCATCATCGGCATCATAATAGCTGATGTATGCCTTGCCTGAATCGTCCAATGTTATTGAAGTATACATCCCTCCACTGCTATCTACAACGCTTGCCACCCATGAACCTGAGGCATTCGTAGCGTACTTGAGATCATCGTTTGTAGCATCATAATAACTGATGTGTGCTTTACCTGAGCTATCCAATGCTATTGAAGTATACATTCCCCCACTGCTATCTACAACGCTTGCCACCCATGAACCTGAGGCATTCGTGGCGTACTTGAGGTCTTTGTTGGTGGAATCATAATAGCTGATGTGTGCCTTGCCAGAACTGTCCAACGCTATTGAGGTATATAGCCCCACATTCCCACTATTATCCACAGTAGTTGTCACCCACGTACCAGAGGCATTTGCGGCATACTTGAGGTCTTGGTTGATGGAATCATAGTAGCTGATGTGTGCCTTGTCTGAATCGTACAATGCTATTGAAGTGTACATCCCTCCACTGCTATCCACAACGCTTGCCACCCACGTACCAGAGGCATTTGTGGCATACTTGAGGTCTTGGTTGATGGAATCATAGTAGCTGATGTGTGCCTTGTCTGAATCGTACAATGCTATTGAAGTGTACATCCCTACTCCCTCATCATATCCAGTATCTCCAACACTCTCCACAATCGTTTTTATCCATGAGCCGGAGGTATTTGTCGTATACTTAAGGCCTTCGTATTCAGAATCATAGCTTATATGTACCTTGCCTGAGTTATCCAATGCTATTGAAGTATCCGTTCCTATAGATGAATCATCAAAGAATCCAGGACTATCCACGGTACTTAACACCCACGAACCAGAGGCATTTGTCGTATATTTGAGACTGTAACTACCATAATAACTGATGTGTACCTTGCCTGAACTGTCCAATGCTATCGAAGTCCAACCCATACAATAATAATCCACCGTGGTTGTCACCCACGAGCCAGAGGCATTCGTGGCGTACTTGAGGTCTTTGTTGGTGGAATCATAATAGCTGATGTGTACCTTGCCTGATGTATCAAGCGCTATGGAGGTATATCGGCCTACCTCTCCATCACTATCCACAGTACTAATCACCCATGAACCAGAGGTATTTGTGGCATACTTGAGGTCTTGGTTAGTGGAATCATAATAGCTAATGTGCACCTTGCCTCCACTATCCAATGCTATTGAAGTATACATCCCCCCACTGCTATCCACAACGCTTGCCACCCACGTACCAGAGGCATTTGTGGCATACTTGAGGTCTTGGTTAGTGAAATCATAATAGCTAATGTGCACCTTGCTTGTGCTGTCCAAAGCTATTGAAGTATATTCCCCTACCTTTTCACTACTATCCACAGTACTCGTCACCCACGCACCAGAGGCATTCGTGGCATACTTGAGGTCTTGGTTGGTGGAATCATAATAGCTGATGTGCGCCTTGCCTGACGTATCAAGCGCTATGGAGGCATATTGACCTACACCAGACGATGTATCTACTGTATCATAGTGCCAACTGGCTCCGTTATAGTACGCATAATAGAGATGATCGCCTCCGTAGGCAATATGGGGATGATTACTGGTATCGACGGCTATTGCCCTTGAATAAAAGCCATAGAAATTTTTTGGCGCATCCACCGCCTCGATTGTCCACGCCGCTTTTGAGGTATTTACAAATGCGGAAAGACACAGCATGGCAAAGAACAGACCCAATAAACATCTTCTCGTAACCGTAATAATCACAAATCCTCCCTCCTTTCATTCATTTCGGTGTGAGGTCACACCAAAATATCCAATAAACAAAAAACGCCTTTCCCGGCGCTCTGGCCAGAAAAGGCGTTTGTATTCCACTTATACCTCCTTTAGGAGGATTTGTCCATTTAACAATAGGTCTCATTTGGCTTGGCTTGACTTGACTTGACTTGGCTCGCAAGGAATATGCCACTCACTTTCCTATATAACGGATTAGTGGGTATATAAAAAATTTCGGGCAAAATATCAAAAAACCACCTTCTTGTCAACTTTTTTATTGACAATGTCTCGTATATTTTTAATCAATCCCCGCCGTTTGCGGGACGTAATGCATTGCGTCTCTGCGCTTTGTCGACATTATGACAATTCCAAGCCGATGTAAATTGCCTATCTCCGTCGTGAGACGACGCCTACCGGTCTGGTTCTATCGCAGTTTCTAGTCGGCCTTTCCTAAAGAATACACTGGAATCTTTTCGTATTTCTCAGGTTCAACATGATTGTCAATTATATAATCAATTTTTTTTGTGGTATCAGGTTCAAGGTACTCAGCGCCACACTGTGAACATACCAAGGCAGGAGTATCTTTAAAGACATAAAAGTTCATTTCGTGACATTCGCTATGAACAATCTTCTTTTTCACAAACTCACCACCACACTCAGGACATTGCATAAAAAATCACCTCCTTCTTGTCCATGGGTCAATCCATCTACCAGTATCGTACCAATGAACTGTAATTATGTACACAATCTCTCCATCTGTCGCGCAAGAAACGTAAAGAGGTTCGTCTTTCCTGATGAAATGCATCATCAAACATTTAGGAAAGGGTTTAGCATCCAGTGTTTCTTCAACAATACTCCCTTTCAACAGAACTTGCAAAGCCTCGCTTTCACGAATACCTCTTTCCGCCATTCTCTTTCTTGTGTGAGATTTGATAAGATATTTTTCATCACGGATAAGTTGCCGAATTTTTAATACATCTATTTGATCCATGGCGTCTTATACTAAGTTGCATTCAAAGGA
>MHXP01000061.1:0-7062 GCA_001824485.1 Planctomycetes bacterium GWA2_39_15
GAGAGTGCGTTTATAGTTGCGATACCAACAGCCGCCTTCAGGACATTATCATCGAGGGCATATTCCATAAGATCGGTGACAGGGGAATTCAGTAAATTACCTGCCTGTGGCATCTTTGCATGAGACCGTGGACAACATACCGCCTCCGGGATTTCCTGGACAGGCGTATATGACATACCTGCGTGACCCGTGTTTAATACAATACCTGTGTAAAACACCCCTATCCGTAAATCTTTTGGAGTAATTTTTAGACGGTTTATTACCTGAGATTCTTTGATAATCTCAATCAATTCCTTTGTAATAGACTTTCTTTTGATTAAGTCTTGCACGTGTTATTCTTAACCCCTTTCTAAAAACACCTTTTCATTCTCAATCAATATTTATCGTTTGCAGTATGCCAGACGCATTATTACGATATTTACCAGGCACTCAAATTACATGAGACTTGCACTCTCTTGCCACATTTGATAGACTATTTTGTCCGTGTTTTCTTAAGATATATAGTGCAATATTTAAACATTTCTAGTCGCATATATATATAAGAAATTTCTTCTTAAATACTTTAGCATATCTTTTTCCAGTTCTCAACACTTGTGAGTAATTATGGAATTAATCGTTGAAAGGAGATGAAAATTGCAAGGCGTAAAATCGTGTATCGCAAAAACATTTTTAGCGGTTGTTTGTGTAATAAACATACTTGGATTTGTTTTTGTTAGCGCCTCTTATGCAAAAACCGCAAAAGAGATTGATACGAATGTAGATGCCTCTCTGGAACGGTTTACAAAGGAAGTTAAAGGCGCTGATGAATTTCTTAAAAGCGCAAAGGGTGTGCTTGTGCTATCGGGTGTTGTCAAGGGGGGAATAGGTATCGGAGGCGAATATGGCGAGGGAGCGCTGAGAATTGATGGAAAGACCGTTGATTACTACAGCACATCAGCTGCTTCGATAGGTTTTCAACTTGGCGGTCAAAAGAAGGATATAATTCTCGTCTTTATGCAAGAAGACGCTCTTAAGAAGTTCCGGGAAAACTCTGGCTGGAAGGTGGGGGTTGATGGGTCCGTAGCCCTTGTAACTCTTGGTGCGGGCGCTTCCATAGACACAACTAAAATCAACGAGCCTATTGTTGGATTTGTTTTTGGTCAGAAGGGGCTTATGTATAATCTAACACTTGAAGGTTCAAAATTCTCCAAACTTAAAAAGTAGAAAATCAAAGCTTATGCATAGAAAGTTATGTGGATTACAGGAGGACGTTGTTTGGACTGTAGAATAGGTTGCGGCGCTTGTTGTATTGCGCTTTCGATTTCGTCTCCAATTCCTGGCATGCCGAACGGCAAACCTGCTGGCGTTAGATGTCTGCAACTCAGCCCGAATAATAGGTGTCTCCTTTATGGCAAGACGGGAAAGCCAACAGTTTGCTCGAACCTTATGCCATTAGAAGAGATGTGCGGCAGAACTGCCGAAGAAGCGTATGCGTATCTGGAATTTCTCGAACAGCATACTGCGCCGACACTTTTAAAAACAACCAAATAATCCCCAAAAATCCCTCTTTGGTAAAGTGGGACTAAGGGGAATTTGAAATGAGGATAAGTAATTAACAACAGTCGAAAAACAAGAATCTAAAATCGTAATTCGCAAATCATAAAGTCTTTGGCTTGTGGAATGGAGGCGCTCATGGAATTAAGGCTTGAAATATTCCAGTAGAGATTGTAGATTAAAACCAAAAGTCTAAATGTGAAATGTCCGAATTGGTTTAGATGCGAACGGCTCTGGAGATGTTGATTGGATTAAATGAGATAAATACAGCAATTACAGAAATCAAACCGTTCAGAAAGTTTTCCAGAAAAATAATTAAGGTAAAATATGTCACTCACACAAGAAATACTGACTCATGCCAAAGAGCTGCATGATTATATTGTAAAAATGCGAAGGGATTTCCACAAACATCCTGAAACCGGTTTTGAGGAAACTCGTACGTCCAGCGTTATAGCTGAAGAATTGAAACGACTTGGACTTTATGTACAAACGGGTATAGCAAAGACGGGTGTCGTTGGTACACTGGAGGTTGATGGGGCATCAAGTACCGTTGCTTTTCGTGCGGATATGGATGCCCTGCCTATAACAGAAGAAAATAGTCTTGAATTTAAATCCCAGAACGAAGGAGTATCCCATGCCTGCGGGCATGATGCCAACATGGCGATGTTGCTGGGCGCTGTCAAACTAATGGAACAGCTTAAGGGCAAGCTCAAACGAAACGTAAAATTTATCTTCCAGCCATGCGAGGAACAGCACCCCGGTGGAGCAAAAATGATGGTGGAAGAGGGTGTCTTAAAAAATGTTGATGAGATTTACGGGCTGCATATAGAACCGAATATTCAATCAGGCATATTTGGATTGCGTGCAGGGTCAACAATGGCGGCAACAGACCGCATTGTTATTACCATTATAGGAAAAGGTGGGCATGCCTCTACACCTCATTTGTGTGTAGACCCGATTGTTATTGCCGCTGAAGTTATTTTAGCGATTCAATCAATTGTCTCACGTAAAATAAACCCATTATCACCCTGTGTCATTTCTCTGTGTCAAATTTCCGGAGGAACGACATTCAACGTTATTCCGGACAGGGTAAAGATTATAGGTACCGTGAGAACGCTTGCCAAGGAACTGAGATACAGAATGCCGATGCTTATAGAAGACACTATTAAAGGAATTACATCACTCAATAATGCTACATACCAATTTGAGTATCTTAAGGGGCATCCTCCTTTAAGCAATCCTCAACAGCAGGTTGATTTCGTACAAAACAAAATCATCGAACTTTTCGGCAACAAATCGGTTGAAAATATAGACCCAAAGATGGGTGGGGAGGATTTTTCATATTATTTAGAAAAAATAAAAGGCGCCTTTATCTTCTTAGGCTCAGGAAGTCTCGAAAAGGGCACTAACCATCCTTTACACAGTTCCAGATTTCTATTAGACGAAGACGTGCTTTACATGGGTCCCGCGCTGTTTGCTTATGTTGCTTGTAGTTTGTAGTCAATTTAGGTGTTAACCATTTCACTTGTTTAAGCTGCAAATAGGCGATGGATGCCGAATTTTCATTCGGATGCTATTTTCTATCTTGGCAGACGCTGATTTTCCTGATACCGAAGCCTTAAAGATTTATAAAATAACTTCGCCTCTATTTTTTTCAAAGAGGAATTGCAATGACAGTTTAAACGACGAGGGGGGGGGTCTTGATGTGAAAGAATTGTATGCCCACTCCGCTAATTCACAAGGTCAGAGACACAGGCTAGATAATCATCTAAAAAGTACGGCTGAAAGGGCGGCTGATATGGCTAAAGAATTCGGCTGTTCAAGGTGGGGATGGTTAGCTGGGCTTTGGCATGATTTGGTAAATATTCCAAAGACTTTCAGGAAATAACGAAGCGAAAGCAAATTACATAAAGAAAAAGAGCTAGAGGCCGTATGGCACCAATTTTTTATGCGCATAGCGTTGAGGGGAAGTCTGTTGAGGAGTGGCATAAGCTCGAAATGAAATCATCCCGAAAGGTTTTTAAATATGTTTCGTAACGCTGATTATATTGCTCATCGTAGAGAAAAAGATGGGGAAATACAAAATCTGCTTGATCACCTTGAGGAAGTTTCCAGGAAAACAGGTGAGTTTGCTTCAAAGATCGGGCTGAAAGAGCAAGGGGAGCTAATTGGACTTTTGCATGATATCGGAAAAGCAAGTAGGGAATTTGAGCAATACATTAAATCAGCCGTAGGTCTTATTAACCCTGACGAGGACGATTATGTTGACGCTGCCTTGAAGAAAGGGAAAGTTGATCATTCTACCGCAGGCGCGCAATTGATTTATCGAAATCTTGCGGACAAAAATCCTGAAGGTTTGCTTGTTGCTCAGGTTTTATCGCTTTGCATTGCCTCCCATCACTCGGGATTATTAGACTGTATTTCGCCTGACGGGGTAGATGCGTATTCCAAACGCATGGCTAAGATAGAAGAAAAAACACACATCAATGAAGTGATTGGCAAGATTAGCGATGAAGCGAAAGCGAAAATAACGACTTTGCTCCAATCAAAAGAGTTGTTGCAAAATGTTGTGAGTCGATTTAAGGCGTTGAGAACTCCGCTTGATTCTCAAGAAACGTTGTTTTTTAAATATGGATTGATGCTACGGTTTCTATACAGTTGCCTTATCGATGCTGACAGATTGAATACGGCTGATTTTGAATTGCCGGGTGCAGCAAAGCTGCGAAATCATGGTAATTATGCGGATTGGCCTATCTTGATAAACAGGTTGAATGAGAAGTTAGCCGCCTTCGAGCCAGAAGGTATTAACACAGTGCGACAAAAAATATCACAAGCGTGTTACGACTTTTCTGATAAACCAAAAGGTCTGTATCAACTGACTGTCCCTACCGGCGGCGGAAAAACATTTGCCAGTCTGAGATTTGCTTTGCATCATGCTGACAAGTACAAGATGGACAGAATTATCTATGTGCTGCCATATACTACTATTATTGACCAGAACGCCGATGAGATACGCAAAGTTTTAGAAGAAAAGGACAAGAAAGGCAAATATCTTAATCGTGTTGTATTGGAACACCACTCTAATCTAATGCCCGATAAAGAGACGGCAAGACAAAAAGTGCTTTCTGAAAACTGGGATGCGCCTGTTGTGCTGACGACCAATGTGCAGGTTTTGGAGGCTTTATTTGGTTCCGGGACTCGTGGGGCGCGAAGAATGCATCAGCTTGCAAACGCCGTTATTATTTTTGATGAAGTCCAGACCTTGCCGGTAAAATGTGTGCAGTTGTTCAATACTGCTATAACTTGTTTGGTAAACAATTGCGGTTCGACAGTTGTGCTTTGTACGGCGACCCAGCCGCTTTTGGATAAGATCGAACCGAAGTCAAGAGCCTTGCCTGTTACCGCAGAACAACAAATGGTTCCTAATGCGAGACAGTTATTCAATGATCTAAAGCGCGTTGAGGTTTATGACAAAACAAAACCTGGCGGCTGGAGCAACGATGAAATAAAGGAGCTTGCAGGTCAACGGGTTATTGAATCAGGTAGCGTTCTGGTGGTCGTGAATACGAAAACATCGGCGCATAAGATTTATGAACAATGTACGCAGATAAGCAATGTGGAAACGTATCACTTGAGCACGTATATGTGTCCATCTCACCGTATGGCAGTGCTGGACCAGGTTAAAGCCTGTTTGCATGATAAGAAGCCGATTATTTGTGTTAGTACACAGCTTATTGAGGCGGGTGTTGATATTTCTTTTGGTTCGGTTATTCGCTTTTTAGCAGGGCTTGATTCAATCGTGCAGGTAGCGGGTAGATGTAATCGCCATAACGAAAAATATCCGGCGTTGGGCGAGGTTTACATAATCAATCCGGCGGAAGAAAATATAGATGCGATTGAGGATATCAGAATCGGCAAAGAGAAGTCAGAGCGGCTGCTGGATGAATTTAAAAACAACCCGGAAGGATTTGGAAATAACATTTTAAGCCCAGAGGCAATGGAGCAGTATTATAAGTATTATTTCTATCAAAGGGCGAGTGAAATGAATTATCCCGTTACCGCGGATTCTTCTGTTGGGCGGGCAGATAATTTGTTTAATCTCCTGTCAGTTAATTCCTTGTCAGTAGAGGAGTATAAGCGAATCAAGAATAAGAATCCTGCGATTCCTTTAAGACAGGCTTTTATGACAGCCGCGAAGTCTTTTCAAGCCATTGAATCTGTAGCGCGCGGCATCATTGTGCCGTATGGGGAAGAGGGGAAAAATATTATCAATAAACTTTGCTCAGTTCAGGAATTAGAAAAGCAATATAAATTAATTAGGCAGGCGCAGCGTTATTCGGTAAATGTATTTCCGGACGTGTTGAAAAGGTTGCAGGAGCAAGCCGTTCATGAAGTGCAGAAGGGATCAGGGATTTTGTATCTTGATGAACGGTATTATAGCGATGAATTCGGGTTAAGCGAGGCGCCGGTGAAAGATATGGGATTTTTAGGTGCTTAAGAAAAGGGAGGTGTTTATGGAAAAAGAAAACAAAGTAGAATTTAAAGTTTCCGGGAAATACGCCCTCTTTACTGATCCGCTGACAAAGATCGGTGGAGAGAAATGTTCTTATCACATTCCTACCTATGAAGCGTTGAAGGGTGTATTAAGCTCGGTTTATTGGAAGCCTACTATCATCTGGATTATCGACCGCGTCAGGGTAATGAAACGCATACGGACACAAACTCGAAGTGCAAAGCCTGTTAAGTATGGCGGAGGCAATGAGCTTGCGATCTATACATACCTTGCCGATCTTGAGTATCAAGTGCAGGCGCACTTTAAGTGGAACATGAATCGTGAAGACATGGCTAAAGATAGGAATGAAAACAAACATTATTTTGTCGCCAAACGAATGATAGAAAAAGGCGGCAGGAGAGATATTTTTTTAGGTGCACGGGAATGTCAAGGATATGTTGAGCCATGTATATTTGGAGAAGGCAAGAGCGATTACGATAATTATGGCGAAATATCGTTTGACCTGATGTTTCACGGATTTGATTACCCTGACGAACTTGGAAAAGATGAACTTCAAGCCCGCTTCTGGCGACCTAAGATGATTGACGGCAAGATTGATTTTATCAGACCTGAAGCGTGTGATATACGAAAAAAAGTAAGGCATATGAAAGCCAATCCGCCGCAATCGGCTGGTTTAAAAGAGGAAGGATTGTTGGAAGGTTTTGAAGAATGGGAGGGTCATAAATGAGCTGGATACAGAAATTATATGAGACTTATGAGAATTGTCAGCCAATGGTTGGCAAGGTTGCCTCTGAAAAAGAAGTCCCGCTTCTCCCGATTTGTCACACGACGAATAAGGCGCAAATAGAGATTGTTATTGATAATCAAGGGACTTTTAAAAGAGCCAGAGTTGTTCCAAAAGACGATGCAAGAACGATTATTCCATGTACTGAGAGTTCTGGTGGCCGGACGAGCGGCGGGACACCACATCCTTTGTGCGATAAATTGCAGTATATAGCAGATGACTACGGAAAATT
>MHXP01000061.1:7075-8603 GCA_001824485.1 Planctomycetes bacterium GWA2_39_15
AAATCTTTTTTTAAATTAGAGCCATCTGACTATACAAAAAATGATTTAAAAAACGAATATTTCAAGGGCGAATGCAAAAATAACCAGTATCATCTGATCAATGAAATGCTTGCCGTACGCGGAAAAAGATTGAACGTATGCGAATTACTAAATGGGTTAATAAAAATACCGAATTTAACAGAGCTTGTCAACGACAACAGAGGTGTTTCTGACATTCAAACGGGTACGGCAGATACCGCGACCAGGGTAATGAATAAGTATAAATTGATCGAAATATTTCCGCTCACCCTCGAAAAAACCATAACCTATGAATATTTGTTGGAACAATGGTGTCATTCCGGCTTTGCCAACGCAAAAGCAAGAGCGGTTCTGGAATATGTAAAAAAAGGTTGTGCTGTTAAAGATTTGATCGAGGAGAAAGTGTTATTTGTTGAATTAGACGGGAAGTTATTAAAGAAACGAGATGGTAAAAAACAAAACAAGAATGTTACTGATATTTTTGATGTGCTTCCCGGCAGGTTAAATAAGAAGGGCGAAATTGAAAATTGGCAGGCAGATTCGTTTATTCGTTGGGAAGTTGAAATCCCTGATGATAAATGTTCAAAAGTTTGGGAAGACAAAACGCTTTGGGATAGCTGGATAAACTATTACTCAAATATAAAACAAGAGAAAAACCTTTGTTATGTTACAGGCAAAGAACTCTTGGGAGCGGAGCAACACCCAGCCAAGTTGCGTAATGATGGCGATAAGGCAAAACTGATTTCATCAAATGACACATCAGGGTTTACATTTCGTGGACGATTTACGGATGCAGGTCAGGCTTGCGGAGTTGGTTTTGAAGTAACTCAGAAAGCGCACAGCGCATTACGTTGGCTTATTAGTCGTCAAGGTTATCGTAATGGAGATCAGGCTATTGTTGCATGGGCAACTTCGGGCGCAGAGATTCCAGACCCCCTTGCCGACCCTTTGGCTATTTTGGGAGAAGATACCCTTAAAAGCGATGATTCTGATAACGTCTCAGTCGCACAGAATCTCGCTATAAAATTGAGACAAAAAATAGCGGGTTACAAAGCCGCTTTAGGAGATGCGAGCGGTGTTGTGGTTATGGGCATTGATTCCGCAACTCCAGGCCGCATGGCAATTACTTTCTATCGCGAACTGACAGGATCGGAATTTCTTGAACGTTTAGAGAGATGGCATGATGCCTGTGAGTGGATTCATGATTATGGATATAACCGAGAAACAAAGAAACACATACGATTTGTCGGGGCGCCTGCTCCCAAAGACATCGCGGAAGCCGCGTATGGAAACAAGGTGGACGATAAATTAAAGAAGTCAACAGTTGAACGTCTTCTGCCTTGCATTATTGATGGGCAGAAGATTCCGCGAGATATTGTTGATTCAGCAGTCCGTCGGGCATGTAATCGGATAGGTATGGAGGGATGGGAATGGAATAAAACTCTCAGCATAGCTTGCGCACTTTTTAAAAAATCAAACAAAAAGGAGGGCTATAGTATGGCATTAGATG
>MHXP01000061.1:8620-9425 GCA_001824485.1 Planctomycetes bacterium GWA2_39_15
AATTATTTATATGGCAGGTTATTGGCATTAGCAGACAGTTTAGAACAATGGGCATTAAATAAGGCGCGGGAAGATAGGCAAACGAATGCCGCAAGATTAATGCAGCGGTTTGCCGAACATCCTTACAATACTTGGAGAACCATAGAGCTTTCACTTTCACCGTACAAGGCGAGATTAGGAGCGCAGTCTCAAAAAAGACAAGCAATGATTGATGAAGTAAAAAATATGTTTGATACCGAAGATTTTATGAATGATAAAAAACTCAGCGGCGAATTCTTGCTTGCCTATAGTTGCCAGCGTGAAGTGCTCAGACCAAAAGGCAATATCAATACAAATGAAAACGAACAAGAAACAATAACTGAAACCGATCAATAAAAGGAGGATTATTTATGGAAACGTTGAAAAACAAAATTGATTTTGCTGTGATTTTTAGCGTAAATGGAGCCAACCCCAATGGTGATCCGTTAAATGGCAATCGTCCGAGAACGAACTACGATAGCATGGGCGAGGTGTCTGATGTTTGCATTAAACGAAAAATTAGGAACCGTTTGATGGAAGCAGGACATAACATTTTTGTCCAATCCGATGATAACAAATTGGATGATTATCCCAGCCTCAGAGCTAGAGCCGAAGGAGAATTGAAGAAAGATCAATGGAAAGATGGAAAAATATTCCACGAAGCTGTTTGCAAGAAATGGATCGATGTCCGCGCATTCGGGCAAGTATTTGCCTATGGGAGCGAAAAAAAAGGTGAAGGGGTGTCTGTTGGAATTCGAGGTCCCGTCTCGATACATTCTGCTTTTTC
>MHXP01000062.1:0-252 GCA_001824485.1 Planctomycetes bacterium GWA2_39_15
CTTCTGAGATTATCGCCGTCAATCTTAGTATCAGTTCATTCAGACATTCTGACTTCTGCCTCTCTTCGTTTCAATCCTTGTTAAAAGGTCAATTTGATTATCAAGCTTTTTTCTAACTCAGTCCAGGGCTAAATTTACACCTTCTATGGTATCGGCAATCTCCAACTGACGACGACGTATAAGAGTCGTACTGCCTAGCTTGCTATGCCATACCCTTCCAAAAGGGTCTCCAAACTCATCCAGAAAAATGAT
>MHXP01000062.1:360-4863 GCA_001824485.1 Planctomycetes bacterium GWA2_39_15
GTCTTTCTTGACTTTAAAACAGTCACCGTTCTTTTGAAGATAAGAGCCGTATGTGTTGATGACGAGCTGCATAATGATAGAGTTAGAGAGTTTAAGAGTTTAGGAGTTACTGAGATAGTTCATAAAACCTTGTATCATTTTTGAAACCTCGTCAGCCTTCTGATAAAGCATTTCAAAGTCTTCTTTACTGATATAATTCAAGTCCAATGCAACATAGAGATGGCATTGAACTTCTGCCGCTGAACCGTGCGCCATGTTTAAGAAATTAGAAAACTCTTTATTACTTCTACGCCCAAATCCTTCTGCAATATTTGCCATAATAGAAACTGATGCCCTGCGAATTTGATCCTTCAGGGAAAAATCTTTCGAGAAAGAAGGATTCATTGTTACTTTATAAATATCCTTGTTCAATTCCCTCGACTTTTGCCATGCCTGAATATCCTCAAATCTTTCTATTTTAGCCATGAATAAATCCCTTTCTTAAAATTGTAAATACCAAAATCCAAAACTCCCTAACCCCTCAACTCCAGAACTCATTCACTCATACGAGCCGTTTCTGCACAGCATTCCAAATATCAGTTAATTCCAAGCGTTTTGCCCACTCAGAAATATAGTTCCGATCAACTGCATCCCCGCTGATTTTCAGGATACCCGTAATATCACGAAGATGTTTTTCAGAACCGCCATCCCTATAGAACTCCATTTTTTTAATAATTACATCCTCTGGAGAGGCGAAATTTGTTTCCTGATCAGAAAACACCTTACTCCTTCTTCTCCTGGAGAATTCAGTTTTAGAAAAGGGTGTTTCTTTTGTCAAAATGATATCTATTTTTAGTCCAGAAGCGGCATGAATAATGTTAAATTGTCCACGCCTTTTTATCTCCGTCTCAATCATGTCTTTATCGCAATAAAATTCATTGGGAGTAAAGAATCTAACAAAATCATTAACCTGTTCTTTTTGTATCTCTACAACAATATCTATATCTCTTGTAAAACGGGGCTCGCCATAGTATGCTGATGCATGAGAACCAGTAATCATATACGGAATATCTAAAGATTCAAATGCCCTGACAACCAGACGCACAAGTTCACTTTGTTCCATACATCACCCTTCTCGCTATCTCTTTTTGAATTTGTTCCTGCGTCCATTCCGGATGGATATTCTTTACGTAAGCCTCAATCCACTGACAAAAGAAATTCCATGAGTCCCATACCATTTCCAAACGCTCCTGGCCCGTCTTTTTGCTGAGTATTTCTGCAACCCTATCATCTACCACTTCAATTTGTCCCCGATCTAATCGTAAATTCTTTTCCATTTTTTATTTATTACTCAGGTTTATCAATATAACCGTAGATCATTGATTTAAACTTCTTCAGTGTTTCATCAAGATTGTTTACGAGTGGTTTTAGTTCTTCCCATTTTAGTGTAAAACTATACGCATGAATAAAGAAATGCCTGAAGGATAAATAGTTTGACAAAGTTTCGTATAAGTTGTTGTCGATTATGCCTGTGTCTGAGGATATCTTTAGTAAATCCTTATGCCAGGTTGAGGTATCCTTAATTATAATTTGTTTAAGGGACAGAACTCTCTTTAATATATTTTCAATCCCATTATAGAAGTTATGGATAAAAGTTGCAATTGCAGCTAGCTCAGCAAGAGAATATCCAGATTCTTTTTCCCTGATGACAGAAAATAGTTCCGACACCACGGCATCTATATTCTCAAACTCAGCTTCGCAGTATTCTTTAAGCTGATGACTTTCCATAAATGAGTTTACCCTCTTTTAAAATGATATTCTTAAATTTTGTCATCTTGCCAGAAAGGTCAATTAAATCAACATTCTTAGACATTGCTCGCAATAGCTCCCCATAGAATTTGAAGAAATTTCCGGCTGGTACACCCCTTATAGCAAAATCGTAATCATTAATTTCCCCCGGTTCTTTGTATAAAGCAGAACCAATGAGATATAATTCACCGACTCCATATTTCATGGCAATCTCTTTAACCTTTTCAAGCTCATCTTTTGGTATCATGATTGACTCCCTTTTTATTTAATTCCTTTAACTCTTTCATTCACAATTCCTCATCTTCCCAGCTTCCTGACTTCTCAACTCAAAACTCCCCAACTCCTTAACTCACAACTCCTCAACTCGTTTCACCGTCCCAAACCCCCTCGACACCGACTTTCTAATGCCCTAGTAGTTAAATATTGGTATGTCGGTATCATTAATCTGTGTCAGTTAAAGAGGCTACAAGTTTTGTCAACACATTACTTATACTTTCAGCAGGGGATTTTTTCTATAAAACCTTTGATACCATTTAAAAATTCTTTTGCAATCCTAATATATTCAGCAGCATCTTGGGTGGTTATCATAACTAACTCTTTGTAATCACCCTCTTGCCTGGCGTCAAACAATTTATGAAGCATCTTCGAATAGCTTTTGTCTAACTTTCCCGGGTGAACAAATTCTTTATTGAACAAGGAAAGAACACCTGCATGTTTAGATGTTTTTATGTTTACGTCCTCTTTTAAAAAGAGAGCCAGTACCGCGTAAAACATAGAGTAATATGCCCTATTAGTAATAGAACGTGGGCTGAGATTATTTTGCAGCATTTTCTCGGCATCCAGGAGTGTTTCCTCTGCTTGTTTTAGTCTGTAGGAAAGTAACGTTTCTTTATCGGTCATATCTTTATGCCTTCTTTTGAAATATTTTTTACTATTGGGGATGATCGTATTGGCGAATTTTCTATTTCGTCTTTGGTGAAAATCAAAGGCGAAATGACAACGAAGTTTTCAAAACCCACCTCCCATACAATATCAGAAATCTTTTCTTTTAGTTCTTTATCAAGTGATTCTACCTCCAGAAATACATCCATATCCGATAAATCGTCTGCATCTCCCCGTGCCCGCGAGCCAAAAACCCTGAAATCAATAAGGTTCACGACCTCGGACAACCTCTCTTTCAATATTTTTGCTATCTCATAATCTTTTGGTTTCATGTCTTTACTCCGTAGTTTAAGCTTATTCTTTGACAATAACTTTTGAACTTTCCATATCAATAACTCTCAACTCTTTAACTCCCTAACTCCTCAACTCTTTTTATCGTCCCAAACCCCCTCGACACCGACTTCCCGACGCCCCAGTAATCAGGGATTTCGAAGTTGACGGAGAAAGAGCCGAGAAAGCCGAGCATTGGAGTGCCTTTGAGAGAAGTACTGACTTCTCTGAGGTTGATGATATTTGCCTTAATGGGTTCAGATACTGTATACCCAAGCCCTTTTGACATAGAGATGATGTTACCAATTAAAATCTTTTCAAGAAAATCCTTTTTCTTTGTCCAGCCTTCTAGCTGCTGGTATTGCTCAAAATTCCTTTCATTCAGGGCAAGCCAGGGGGCGAGGAAGGAATATATTAATTGATTTTTTATTATTCCAAAATCAATTTCACTTTCGGTATCAATTTTTTCTACAATTTTATACTCAGTATTATTCAACAATAATTTTGTTAGGTTAGACACAACCAGTTTTACTGCATCAACTCCCTCCTCAATACCAATGATTATTGCGTATCCATTCATCACATGATATAAAACCCTCGGATATGTGTATATCAGTGAATTATCAGATGTATGATTATGTAATAGTTCTAAATGCGGAAACTGCCTTCCAATAAACCCTCGCAGACTAACAGAATGAGTATTTAGCGGTCTATCGGTTTTGATTGTTAACTGATAACTTCTTATTTTCATAGTTTAAACTATAATTGACGGACTGTTTCTGATAGGCTCAACTTGTGCAGAATCTTCAATTAACAAGGATGCAACAAAAGCTCTTTGACCGTGCCTTCTGATTTCCAAAACATCCTCTACCATTGCTTGATCCACAACAGGGTAGGGAAGCATAGGTACTGAAATTCCTCTGAGGACTTTATTCACAAGGGGGTCCACTGGGTGGTCGCAGTATTTTTGTTTTTCCCTGCCAATTATCTTTAACGGTCCATTAATTTCAAAAACAGCCAATCCCCTAAAACTGCCCAACCTTATTAGTTTTGGCAACTGTTCGGCATCAATACGCAAATAAAGGTAGCCCTTAAAAAAAGACTCTGGCGCTATTGAATATATGCGATAAGCCTTTAAAACTTCATTCCTTCCAACTGAAACATTATTAATCCTTGCAGCACCATATCCAACCTGAATTGTTTTATCTCCATCACCTTTCACTATCTCAGTGTAGTAACTTGGTGACCCCTTTAAACGAGCTGGCGTTAAATAAAAATCTTTGCTTATTAATGAGCTTTCGTAAAACGGCATATTTCTATCGCCGTTTTTATTTGTCATTAGATAAGATTGGTCATTTCGGCTTTTTCCCATTGCCCACGCTAAGGCATGATTCAGGGCTGTAGCATGGATGTATGGCGGAGTGAAAGCTCCGCTTATACCTTCTCGTGCAAAGAAAAGGGGATCTATGAGTTTTAAGCTGTAAGAATAGAGATTCATCAACT
>MHXP01000062.1:4897-12895 GCA_001824485.1 Planctomycetes bacterium GWA2_39_15
TGTCCATCTAATGTCCTGTATGCGGCGTCAACTGTTGGTATATTTTGATCAGTAGGTAAACCCGTTAATGTAGGCTGTGCAGCATCTGAAAGATCAAGATAGACACTTAAAGCTTCCCTATCCGAAAGATAGTAGCCTTCTATTTCTGTTTGGACTCTTCCCCATTCAACACTTCTCGCCCCTATTCTGGATAGCCTGTTAATATTTTCAACCAAAATGGAAACCATTTCAGGCGTTGGGTCTTTTAGTGTAATAACACCGCGAAATACTGTTTCTTTGGGTACTGTTAAAATACTCATGAGAGCTTGTCCTGTGGTCAAATCCTGCTCTCTCACGGCGTTTGCTGTATACGGTGTTATATCTTCTACTTTGCTATCAGATATAAAAGTCTCTCCATAAATGCGTGAAAGGATGTTATATGGAACACCTGCTGAGCTTGTTTCGCCTGTACCACCAAAGAGAAAACATGTTGGGCACTTCATACACAAGTCATCTTTCAATGCACACTGAGCTTCAATACCTAAACCTCTTTGTTTTTCCAGAACAAAGCGGCGGAGTTTCCCTTTAATTTTTCGCCAAGGAATTATGAAGCGGTTGCCCATGTCCTTATACTTAAATGTCAGGACTTCTTCTGGTTCATTACTGCGGATAATCGCCTCATCTAGCAAAGTAATCTTAACTGGAATCTGAAGATATACACCAGTCGACAATAATGCGGGTTCATTGAGTAGGTTCATTTTTTATTACCTCCTTTAGATTTTCATATCTTTTTACAATGTAAATGGCAGAACGAAGGCCATTCTTCGCCTGAATAAACTTTGTTATATTGGTATTTCTCAAATCTGCATATCGTTGAAAAACCTTCTTTGACTTGCTTGCAAATACTTCAAGGTCCTTTACATCTACTGTAGCTTTTGACCCTTCCTTAGACTTATCACCGCTGATATCCTCTTTTAAACCAGAAAGAAATTTTGCAAAGGCTTCTTCAAATTCATCACCCTGCAACAAGGCATTTAAAACCCTATCAACTGGTTTTGTAATAACATATTTTGACCCACCTTTGCGCCATGAGTCATAATCTTTTAAGCCCCAGAAAAATTTTGGTACCCACTCTGCATAGAATGCCGCATCCTTCAATATATCTTTCATCGTATATGCACCCCCTTTCATTTCGGCGATTGTCAAATTTGTTCGCATCAAAAAGATAAAAACTTTTTCAAGAAGTTCTTTCTTTATCTTTGCATCTTCAAGTTTAGATAAAGCAACAGACGGACTTTTTTCCAATAATGATTGGGCAAAAATGTATTTGTTATTCTTATCAATTGAGCTTGCAAGAATGACTGTAACCAATCCTTCAAAATAGAGCGTTTGCCAGTTCCCTTGACATTTCTCAAAAACCTTCTCTCCAAAAAGTCCTTCCTGTTCTTCCAGTCCCATATGGACTTCTAATCCGAGCATATTTAACAAGGCATAAAATGCAAGGTATTTTGCTCTAAGGTCTTTTGGACTTGCATCTTGATCAACTCTCTCAATGGGAAATAGAGTGCCCCGCTCTGTGTGCAAAGGAATTGCTGTTAGCGTAGCCTTATATTTACTTTGAATTGGTATCATAAAATGTGGTGGTAACGGTAAATCTGAAAATTCCGTTTCGGATAGTTGTTTTATTTCTCTTATATTGGTTAAAGATTGGCGAAGGCGATCAATACGGGTTCTTAAATCACCATAAAGTTGCCATAATTCAGGAATTCTTGAGACTGCTCTTACATAAATTTGAGATTTACTGCCAGTCAAATCTTTCCTTACCTGAGTAACATCAAAAATACATAAAGGACACACAACTCGTGGGGCATCAGATTCCGCTCTTGGATTAACTTGTGAAAAACCACTACTTTTGGGGAAATTTAAGGATGCAGTTGCCACGGCGGGGACAGGAAATCCACATTGTTCACATAACGCATTACTAGGTTTTCTTGATTTCTTATAATTCTTGTATTTTTCAAGTGCAAGTTTCGCAAGTTTTGTAAAATCCACTTCTTCTTCCATAGAAATGAGATATGCAATACTTTCTTCTAAAATGAAGTTCTCGTTAGCAGGAAACCATTTTTTTGCAGTTTGCAAAAGAATATCAAATAATTCTTCCGAAGTTATATCTCTTAAAGGGCGCTTCTCACCAGAAGCTATATCATTCAAAACCTCTCCAAGAGTCACATTGTTAAAAATGTCGACTATTAAGGCGTTTGTAGAAGGCCATTCCTTATTAACACCCTGATTCTCATTCCATTTTTGCTTGGCTTGTGTAATGCCGTTAGTACCACCTGCCTTGCTGAGAATATCAAGAAGTGGTAGTTGTTCTTTTAAACGATTGGTCAATTTGCCTGAATTTTTATAAAGATCCATCAATGTCCTAAAAAATAAAACAGGTCCTACTTCTATATCGCCAAGCTTATCTTTGTAGTAATCTTTCCTTGATTGTAAAAATCTATATGGATCACCTTTTGCATTACCGGACAATATTTCATAACGCATATATTTATTTTGAATAGAAACGCCCTCAAAAGATTTCTCTATAAGCCGATTTGTAAAGTTTTCGATTAACTCTTTTTTGTTTGGCAGTATAGACTCTATATTTCCTATAAATATAGCGCCGTTATCTAAGATGACGAGTGTTTCCCAACCAAGACTGTGGTATTTTTCAGTGGCATCTTGTAATAAATGATATGTGGTGGGTGATGGGTATCTTCCAATGCCAAAAACAGTTAATTTACAAATTCCTTCAAGCCCGTTCTGTATCTGCCTAATTGTAGCCATGTCCAATTGTTCCATTGAGGAAAGCCAGTCAGCATACCGAACCACTTCAGCATAAATACCGTAGGCTGGCACTTGCGCCTCTTTTTGCTGTTCTTCTGAAATGTGGTGATGCAATGAAAACTCCCATATTGCATCAATATCTTTCTCTTCAATTTGAAGTAATTTGTTAGGAATAAATGGGAAAAGATATTCCTTAATTTCTTCTTTAGTTGCCGTGTGCTTTAATTTTCCATGTTTTTCTTTTGCCAAAATTTCTTGACTTCTTACTCTCATCTTGCCGATATCATGAATGAGCGCTGAAATTTCTAGAAGTAATCTTTCGTGATCGGTAAATCTTGGTATTCTCGCAGACAACTTCGATAATATAGACCACACAGAAAAGGAGTGGAGCCATAATACCTCCCCGTGGCTTTTGGCTAAATATTCAAATTGAGGCTTAAGAACTTTTTTTACCTGCTCTAAAGTAAGTACAGGTTTTTTTGAACTCATAATACTGCATCTCCACGATCAAAATAATAGGATTTCCCTGATTTATCGAGATAAATTATTAATTCATTATCTGTCAATTTTGCGGCGACATTTTCATACTCTGACTTTAACCTTCCTTCGACTACTCCCCAAAGTGGGAAAATGCTGTCTCTGAGAAGTATATCTTCGATCATTTCACTGGCCAGTTTATATTCGTCCTCTAGGATAATTTTCTTTTGTTTAATGTCTATTTTTTGCCAATTTGATACGAAATTATCTTCTATTTCAAACATTGCAAAAATTGCTTCAGAATAAGGCATTACTAAGTTTTCCCCTCTGTCAACTACAAGGAAAGGGTAACTATCGCCTCTGAACATTTCACCTGAAACCATTGTGCCAATATTCTCCTTTAAAGCACATTGTAAAATATCTTGTTCGAGCTCATTGCGTGTTAATGTTTCTCTGCCCTTCAGGAATGGTGTGATACGTTTTCTCGTTAAAAGAACAACTTCCCCAGGCTCCATTCGCCCAACACGTCCAAGCCTCTGAATTGCAGATGTCCAATAAGATGCTTCTGTTATCAGGCTCTTGATAGGCATTTCAACACCTACCTCAATTGAAGCAGTGCCAAGAATTACTGTATTTTTGCCAAAATTAAGTTGGTCTTTTTTCATGCCACTGTATTCCAAAATATGGAATTGTTTTTTAAACTCGTTTTCCAAAATTGGCTTTAAGTGTCGCAATCTAAAGACTGAATCGAATATCACTGCTACTGGTTTAGAAAGTAAAGGAAGGTACTTTCTCAATTGTTCAAGCATGGTATCTGTTTTGGTGTATTTACACTCTTCGATATGTAATTTCAATGGATAGTTAAATATTCTATCAGTTTCTTTACCGATAGAATCCTTGAATTCTATAACCGCATTAAGATACTTTAGCCAAATATCTTGGATATCTTCATTTATAGTTGGTGTGGCAGAAAGAAAAATAATTTTATCAGCAACTGAATCAACCAACCACTCAATTAGCGGAGCAAAGTTCTTTAAGCATGTATAAAGATGGAATTCATCAAATACTACAATGGCCTTTCTAAGAAAGGACTCAAGTCTTTGAGAGCCTCTATACCATCCTTCTTTAATGACATGAAGAACATCAGGTGTAGTTACAATAATGTTACGTCTAGCCGAAAACTGATGACTTCTTAAAATCTGATGGATAAGCTCGCTCTTATCTAATTTCACTATCTCCGGAGGCTTTTTGAGATAACGGACTATCGCATCAGAAGAATATTCAAACAGTGTGATTTCACCGGAAACATCAGGTTCATCAGGCCAATGCCGAATATATGGTATTTCTTTTTTTAATGCGCTTACTTGAGCATTCATTAAAATCTTTGTAGGATAAGTGATAATAATAGGTTGTCCAGATAAATATTCATCCTCAACCAAACGACGTATAATATAACTTTTGCCTGCTCCAACAGGTGCTTCTACCATAATTAGCCGAGCATTTGAACGCACAGCGTCCAAAGTAGCTTTTTGGAATGGTCTCAACCCTTTTTGTTCTTTAATGCTTCTTGACATTATTGAGAGCATTTTATTTGACTATGTTAAAGATTGTCCAATGGAAAGTTTTTCATTTGGAATAAGTTCTCTTGTTTAAAAAAACAAGAATTTGCTATTTTCTGGGAAAGAGGTGATACAGTTTTCAATGGGAGGTCGTTCATGGAATGCAAGCCAAAAAAGTCTTGAATCAGGCTCATAGTGTGACCTTTTGTAAAGGTGCTTGGCTTGTGCACTCTTAAAGGAGTTCACAAGTAATGTCGTCAGATGCGCACTGATGAGTCCTGTAGTTTACCCAACTATTGCGTTTGTGATCTCAGCTTCAGCGCAAGCATAATAACAACTTCATTTGACCACGTCAAATAATATCTACTACATTCTGTCAGAAACTATTCTTCGAGTTTATAACCGGCTATAAAAACCTTTTCAGTATTCTAAAACATACCAAAAATGGCATAAAAAACCATTTAAATCTTTTCAGAAACCTTATGATGAAGAAGGCGGCTACGAGGCCGAAAATGATTGCTATGATTACTGGGCTGGCGCCAAATAGCCAGGCAAGGGCGTTTATCAGGCTAAAAAGGAATGCGATGGGGTGTGTGGCAATGATGAGTAAGGTAGTAGTAATCAGGCCATACTTGATGAACTTTGCACATTTTGCAAATGCTTTTGGTGGCGTAAAGCGCATTATGAATAGTCCCGCCTTCCCTTTTCTGGCAAGCTTGAGCCCATCGTCACCATACATACCGACGTACTTAATGACGTCATCTCCATGCCTTTTTGCCAGTCTGATAACGTCGTCTCCATATTTTTCAATGACTTTAACGCCACTTGCGCCATATTTAGAAACATATGATATAACATTATCGCCATGTAGTGCGGTCATTTTGATAACATTATCACCATAAATGGAGCTCAAAAGCACAACGTCCTTGCCGTGCTTCTGAATGATCCGAAGTCCATCATCGCCGTAAAGCGCAGTGTATTTGACAACATCGTCACCATATTGACGCGCTAGGGAAAGGACGTCGTTACCGTATCTTTCAATTGCAGTCCCCGCATCCGCACCATATTTAGAGACATATCGGACAGCATCATCCCCATATTGCTGTGAGATTTTGAGGATTTTGCCGTCAGTTACCTTCAGTGCCTTGATGCCGTCATCTCCATATTTTGCCACAAATTGAACGACGTCATCCCCATATGTTTTAACGAGGTCGTCCGTCAGATTGATGAGGCCTTTAAATCCCTTCGTTGTTCTGGCAAATCGTGCCCCTTTTGCCGCAAACTTTGCTCCTTTTGAGATACCACCGCCGATAGGGATGAGTCCCATAATATCAAGTCCGGCAAACAACTTGTCCTGGAAGGTAACGTCTTCCTGTCGAATCCTTTTGCGACTGACCTTCTCGACGTCAGAAATAAAGAAGTTCCTTAATTTGTTGGTAATGGTAGTAATGGATTCTTCCTTAACATTATTGATATCGAGGATTTCGAATCTATCCAGAAAATCATTTCCCAATTCAAAAATAAGATTGATCGCCCTCTGGGCATTTTCGCGTCTTATGACCGTATCACTTTGTGTGTTTGGCATAGAGGTGTCTGTGACATACCACCAATTAGAGACCCATTCGTAGACCTTTGTTTTCCTTAGGTAGTCATAGACCTGGCTGTTAAAATCGTTGTTATCGTAAAAAAGATAGATGATGGGAATGGTCTGTTTATGTCCGTACGTCTTGACCACATGGTAAAAGGTATCGTCGTCGATAAAAAGGCTGAATAAAATCTTTGCCTTTTCACCAAATTTCTTAACGGCTAGAAGACCATCCTCCTGGAATTTGATGACTATATTCAATACATCTTTATCGTAAAGCCTTGCAAAGGCAATCCCATGATTTCGTGCGAGGGGAAAGACGATGTCGCCCTTTTCATTGGCAAGGTTTATTAACTCCTTGCCTTTATCTTTATCTTCATTGATAAGGAAAATATTTTCGGGACTATTGGCAATATATTTGATCCCTTCGTCTCCGAAGGTTTTGTAAAATTGCGAAAGAGTTTCAGGTGAGAATATATTGAGATTATTTATATTATTGCCAGGGTTGCTGTACAGGTGAAAGATATCCCGATAATCCATGAGTGGATGCAGATTCGCCAGTGATCTACCGTGTTTTTCCAGGAGGGCAAGACCTTCAATTTTGTACTCTTTCAGAAATTCCAGGGCAAAGGTACCATATTGTTGGTAAAGTCGTTCTGCATTGTCACCAAACTTGCCAAAAACGTCTTTGTAAGTGGTGGAAACATCATTAACTTGGTTTAAATTGACAGTTGTTGTGGCTGTCTGTTCAGGAGTATTTTCTGAAGATTGAGTGTATGCGTTTTGTGATGGTGTGAAAAGTAATTGACTTGCAAGGAGAAAAATAAGGGATAGGGGAAACGGTTTATTCATAAGCTTTTCAGTACTTTTTTTGAACCGAAGGCTCATAAAGGCTTATTTTAGATTAATTAAAAATTTATTTTGGCGACTGCTGGCGCTATCCCTGAGTATAAAATCATGTAATTTTTACATGCCCTATTTGTAATTATTACAATTCTATGTTTGAAACAAAAAGCATATCCCGATGACCTACGGAATCCTTTTCGAGTACAAACATTGGTATTCCAAGTAATTTTGAAACTTCTCTGAAATCTTTCTCCTGTATGAAAATAAACACACGTTCATTTGAATTCAAGAATCGTCTCAGTTCGTCTATCCCGCATAGTACCTCTATATGATTTCTATTGGTATAAAACAGATAAGGATCTCTGAAAAAGTTGTACATTACCAGTTTATCTTCTGGTTTCATCACGGAATTGGCCTTGTCGCAAATTTCTTTGGCAGATTTGTATTGATTCAGAATTGGAATAGCCTTCAAGGTGCCGATATTAAAAGCAAAAAATATAATAAAAATAAGCGTGAAGAGAAAAGGAATTATCCTGGCATACCTCACGAATCGCAACATCACAAGACCACCGAACAGGAGAATAGCCACAAATGGAATTGTTGAAGATGTATACTGTGGAAAGAGTTTATATACCACTATCGGTAAAAGAACACTGAGTACAAGTGAAATTCCACACAGGATATAACACGGATAATAGCCTATTCTTTTAAAATGTTTTTCAC
>MHXP01000063.1 GCA_001824485.1 Planctomycetes bacterium GWA2_39_15
TATCATTTATACTTTACTCAAAAGATAAATTCAAAGAAAAAGTCGTTGGGTTTTGTCTTTTAAAACCCAACCTAATTTAATGTATAGGAATTTCAAAATTGTTGGTTATCTTGTTAACACACCCCCGGCCCCTCTTGATAGAGGGGAGATTGTTGTGTTTTCCCCTCTATCAAGAGGGGATTAAGGGGTGTGTAATAATAAAAAGCCGTTGGGGTTTTGTTTTTTAAAACCCAGCCTAATTAAACGTATAGGAATTTCAAAGTTCGTAGCCATGTAGGGTGGGCACTGCCCACCGAAAAATGGGCGATGAACGGCAATGGTTGGATTGGCGATTGTTTTTATCGGAAACCAGCGGTTGGAAATTGTTGACCCAAGATGGAATCGTGGGGTTTGTTTCGGTGGGCAGTGCCCACCCTACACACTGTCTCGTTCCAACGCAGAGCATTGGAACGAGACGAGACGAACAACCCCCTTTATTAAGGGGGACTTCGGCGTGATGGTTCGACAGGCTCACCATGAACAACACTGCATCCTGAGCTTGTCGAAGGATCAGTCGAACGCTCAGTCGAACGATTCAGGGGGTTGTTTATGACGGACAATTTATTGCATATTAAAAAAAGCCGCTGCCAAAGGCAGCCTAATCTATGAGATTGTACGCAAATTATAGCATTTAAAAAACCTTGCATATTGCATCATGGTTGATATAATTATACCCTTGTCATAATATTATAATGCAGCGATACAAATAATCCTTTTAACCCCCTTTAGCAAATGAGATTCAGGGGGTTATTTACTTTTTTACAACGTTTATTTAACCTGCGTAAAAACAACAAGGTCTTTGCAATGAATGTAAACACAGAGAAAAAAACCGAGTATGTCTTTAAAGCGCCAAGGGGAACAGAAGACATTCTGCCTGAAAAATGGGCTTTATGGCGAAAGCTTGAGGAAGTTGGGCGGCAGGAATTTGAACTCTGCGGATATTATGAAATCCGTACTCCCATTTTTGAAGATACACGTTTGTTTGTCAGAAGTATTGGAGAGGCTACGGACATTGTAGAGAAGGAGATGTATACTTTTGCTGACAGTGAGGATTCGAGTATAACCTTGCGCCCAGAAAGCACCGCCCCTGTTATGCGTGCGTACTTAGAATATGAACTGCACAAAACAAAAAAGTTCCAGAAGTTCTATTATATCGGTCCACAGTTCAGGAAGGAACGCCCGCAAGCGGGAAGGCTTCGGCAATTTCACCAGATGGGAATAGAAGCTGTCGGCGCTTCTGACCCATTGCTCGATGTAGAAACTATTAGTATTGCCGCCAGGATATTTGACCGCATTGATCTTAAGGGGTATAAGGTCAAGATCAACTCCATTGGCTGTGAAAAATGCAGGCCTGTCTTTAGAAATATTCTCAAAGAAAAACTCAGTGAACACGAGAAGGCGTTATGCGAACTTTGTCAATCACGTCTCAACCGAAATGTGTTTCGCATTCTTGACTGCAAAAACGAGAAATGTAAAGCGGTTAGTCACCACATGCCTTCTATTAATGATTATCTGTGCGTAGAATGTCAGGTTCATGCGAAGTCAGTAAGAGAGGCTCTTTTAGAGATTGGCATTCCCTATATTGCTGATGCCCATCTTGTGCGGGGACTTGATTATTACACCAAAACAGTGTATGAAATCACACATTCTTCATTGGGCGCTCGTGATGCTATTTGTGCTGGCGGGCGATACGATAATCTGATTTCTGATATCGGAGGTCCTTCTATTGGCTCAGTTGGGTTTGCAATAGGAATGGAGGCGACCATCCTTGCCCTTGAAAATGTTATGTCAAAAAACAAATCCGCTTCTCAGGGAATTTCCATCCCCTCTCCTTCAATCTATATAGTTTCCATAGGTGAAGAGACAAAGAAACAATGTTTTTATCTTCTTAACCTTTTAAGGAAATCCAACCTTTCCGCTGATTTTGATTATGAAGGAAGGAGTCCAAAGGCACAAATGCGTACAGCTAACAAATTGGGGGTAAAATACGTGATTGTGCTGGGACCAGACGAACTGGCGCGAGGAGACGTCAAGATTAAGACAATGGAAACCAGCGAAGAAATCTCGCTTAAACAAAATGATGTCCTGAAATGGTTACTAAACAAACAATTACCTTCTGCAAGTTAACAAATCTTAAATCCCCAAGGAGATAGCAAACGCATGTCTAAACTGAAACGAACTCATACGTGTGGACAATTACGTACCAAAGACATTAAAACAACTGTAAATCTTTTTGGCTGGGTAAACAGTGTTCGTGATCACGGCGGGTTAATTTTCATTGACCTGCGGGACAGATACGGCATTACCCAGGTGGTATTCAGCCCTGATAAAGGAAAAGAATTCTATGAAACTGCCCAACAATTAAGACATGAATACGTTGTTGCAATATGTGGGATAGTCTCTGCCAGACCAGACGGTACGTTAAACCCGAACCTGGACACCGGCGAAATAGAGGTGTATGCCGATACTATAGAAATATTAAACAAGTCAGAAACACCTCCGTTCGAAATAGGCGATGAAGGCAACGTATCTTTAGAATTAAGATTGAAACATCGCTACCTGGACTTAAGACGTCCAATAATGCAAAAGCGATTAATCTTTCGGCATAAGATATGTCAGACAATACGCGAATATCTCGACCGTTTAGATTTTGTAGATATTGAGACCCCTGTATTAACAAAGAGCACGCCTGAGGGCGCCAGAGATTATCTGGTGCCCAGCAGAATCAATCTTGGAAAATTTTATGCATTGCCACAATCGCCACAGCTTTTCAAGCAGATACTCATGGTCGCAGGTTATGATCGTTACTTCCAAATTGTGCGTTGCTTCCGTGACGAAGACCTTCGCGCCCAGCGACAGCCTGAATTTACACAAATGGATATGGAAATGTCCTTCGTTGATGAAAATGATATTATTCAGGTTATCGAAGGACTAGTGGCTACAATTTTTGATAAGGTTATCGGTAAAAAGATTGTTACCCCATTTCCAAGGATTTCTTACAAAGAGGCAATGACCTCTTATGGCTGCGACGCACCTGACTTGCGATTCGGTATGAAGATAAAAGATATTTCCGATATAGTTAAGGCATCTAATTTCAAAGTATTTCTAGATGTTATTAAATCAGGCGGGCAGGTTCGGGGTTTAAATGCGACCGGCTGCAGCAATTATTCAAGGAAAGATATTGATGATTTAACGGCATTTGTTGGTCAATTCGGAGCCAAAGGACTTGCGTGGTTCAAGGTAGAAGAAACTGGTTTGACATCTTCGATAACAAAATTCTTTTCTGCCGATATTCTTGAAAAAATACAAAAGCACATGGAAGCAAAAAATGGTGATTTGCTCCTTTTTGTTGCCGATAAATCTAAGATAGTCTGCCAGTCACTTGCGCAACTCAGACTGCATCTCGGCCATAAAAACAAACACATTGATACCAATGCATTTAATTTCTCATGGGTTGTGGACTTTCCATTGTTTGATTACAACGAAGATTTAAAACGCTACGAGGCGCTTCATCACCCGTTTACCTCGCCTCATCCAGAAGATCTTTCATTCATGGAGGAAAAACCATTAGAGGTAAAGGCTCGTGCGTATGACCTGGTACTCAATGGTGTTGAACTAGGAGGCGGGAGTATCCGTATACACACACCTGAGGTACAAAAAAGGGTATTTCGCTTACTCGGGATAGACGATGAGAATGCTTATAAAAAATTTGGATTCTTACTTGATGCATTAAAGTACGGCGCTCCTCCTCATGGCGGTATTGCGTTAGGGGTAGATCGTATGGTTACATTGCTATTAAAGCTCGACGATATTCGCGAGGTTATCGCGTTTCCAAAGACACAAAAGGCTACATGTCTCATGACAGATGCACCATCAGAAGTTGATGCACAACAACTTAAAGATTTGGGCATACGACTGTCGTAACAAAGGAATATAAACAAACATAAATTTTAATATAAAGATAAAACTATGAAAAATAAATTGCTCATGTTAATTATTGGAGCGGCCTTCATGATACTTTTAATATCGGTCGGCTTCCTCATACACTTGAAACGTTTGCACAGTTCTCTATCCTATATACAAACAGTAGGACAGTATGTGCAACAAGGCAAACTTGATGATGCTGTTGCTCTTTTAAAAGATACCCTGAGTAAAAATCCACGTAATGCAGAGGCACACGCCGCACTTGGCATGATCTATAACAAAAAAGATTTATGTGACGATGCACTTTCGGAGCTGAAAACGGCATTATCCATAAAACCTGACCTTATTGGTATTTATCAAGAAATGTATCTTGTTTACAAGAAAAAGGGTATGGAAGCCGAAGCTCAAAGGGCATTGGATTCTTATGAAAAACTTAAAGGAAGCAAATAAATTTAATTTCTTAATCAGCATAAAATTGTTAATATCCATAGTATGAAAAAACATTTGATAGCATTTTTACCAATTCTTATCATCATTAGCATGTTCAATGTGCAAGTCCTTTTTGGTGACAGAGATGACGATGCCAACAAATACTACCTGGATGCATACAATATGTACAAATTGGGTAAACTTGATCAATCTCTGGAAATGTTGAGAAAAGTCACAGAAACTAATCCAGATCATGCCGAAGCGCACTTTGGTATGGGAAGCATCTACTTCAGGCAAAACATGTTTGATGACGCCGTTAAAGAATTTACAAAGGTTACAAAGATCAAACCTGAATATGTCGAAGCATATCAACGACTTTGGTTGGCATATAAGAAACTCGGTATGAACGATAGGGCTGAGGAGGAACTCTTAAAGTACAAAAAATTAATTGAGGAACGTATGCAGTCCATGGTAGGCGGTTCGCCTCAGGTTGCGAAGCCTGTCTCCCCTCCACCAGAAGGGGGAGAACGGACAGAAAAACCCAAACAGGAAGAATCAAAACCACTAGAATCAAGAGTAGAAACACCTCCACAAGTAGAAACAATGCCTCCAGTATCAACTACTATTCCCGAGACGAGTGTCACAGAATCCAGACCTTCAGAAACAGAAACCAAAAAGGAAAAACCGATAGTTGTAAAACCATCAGCCCCAATACAGGAAGAATATAAGCCTCCCGTAGTTGAACCACCGCCAAAGCCTCCTGTTATAGAGACTATACCTCTTAAGCCAAAGCCAGTAGAACCTCCACCCACGCTACCTTCTGAAATGAAGTCCACGACAAAGCCTGATACAGAATACAAATCTCCGTACATAAAGGTAGACAAAAATGACACTACGTATCAAAATCTTTTTAAACCGTTTAAAAAAATGGGTTCAGGTTTGTTTCGTAGCCCTTTAAAAGTAAAAAAAGGTACCGATGCATGGAAAGGATCATATATTGGAAGGCTTACAAAAGGCTTTATTTATTATATTGTGGTTGTACAAATCTGGCTCTGTATCGTCGCCTCTTTATGCATATATTTCTTTAAAATAAAAAGAGAGTAATTTAGGCTTCCATCGGTAGAGGCTTTTTCTCTGCCACTAAGACACCAAGTCACAAAGAAAATACTTAGTATCTTAGTGCCTTTGCGGCAACTTTATCTGTTCCCCGTGAAATTCGCAAAAGGTCACGAAATCTTTTTGAAAACAGGTTCAGAAATTATACTCTTTCGTGCTTTTTCGCTTATTTAGTGGGTTCAAGAAATCAGAATCAAAACTCAACGGTATGGCAAAAGAAATGACAGACATTAAAACAAAAGAGTCAACAGTAGAAAAAACTGTTGACTCTTTGAAAAAATCCCCTGAAACTGCTATAAAGAAGAAAGATTGGGGTCTAATTATCGCTATTATTGCATTTGGTATTTTGTTACTTATAATACAGTTTAGTAGACAACTCGGTATTGAAGGATTCCCATGAGGTTAACCCCGCTTCGCTCACCATCACCGAAATAAAGGTACATCTTTTGATTCAGAAAGAAGCGTTGTGACAATTCGAGTAGCGCTCTCGGTATCGCTTCCAATATAGCGTATTCTATTTTCTCTATCCAGCACAAATATTATAGGTATAGCTTGCACATGATACAAGGAGGGAATTACACCTTTCCAACGTTTCCCATCAAATATCTGAGGCCATTCAATTTCCTCCTGCTTCACAAAACCTCGTAAATCCTCAATATCATCATCCAGGCTTACACCAATGAATTGGACTCCTTTACCCTTAAACTTATTGTACATTATTTTCATATTTGGAAATTCTTGAATACAAGGGGCACACCATGTCGCCCAAAAATTAATGATAATAATGTTTCCCTTGTATTTTGAGAGGTCAACTGGCTTCCCATTAAAATCTTCTACATTAAACGTTGGAGACTCCATACTAATCCGTAACATTCCGCTCAGTTCGGTACCAAAAGTGTCAGCAGCCCTGGGCTCAATCAACCTCAACTCTGAAACTGCCTCTTTTGCATTTACAATATCGCCTTTTGCTATAAGCGCTTTCGCTTTAAAATATAATAAGCGCGCCTTGAAATTGGGATTGATTTCTTTCTGAGTCAAAACATCGTTAAAACATTTAATTGCATCTTCATAATTATGCATCTCATTATGAGCAGTCCCCATATAAAACTTCGCTTCTAACGATTCTTCCGTTCCTGCGTATTTTTCTATCAATATTTTCAAGTTATTTAGAAATTCTTCATAATACTTTTTTGCATCAGCATACTTCATTTCTGTAATGCTGCTTAAATTTCTTCTGATAATCTCCAACTGTTTGGCCGCATTTGCATCATGATTCAATTCCTTGGCATTACATATATTTCCTGCCCATACTAAAAAAATAAACGCAATCATAGTTAAAACCAGAACACGCGCCTTTTTCATGATAACCAACTCCTTGTATATCTAAAGACCCCTTCTAACAATCAAACAATATTTATTAAAACTGAATTTTTCATATATTACCATAGAATATATTCCATATTCAAGATTCATTTATCAACCACATTCTCGTCTTAAGATAAGATATGTATATTTCCAAGTCAAAGAAAAAGGTTGCCGTCAAAGGTATCCTAATTTAAGGTTAAGGAATTTCAAACAATTAGTTCCTCCCCCTTTATGGGAGTGGTTAGATGGGGGGGGTGAAGGAAAAAGGCTGACCACCCTCCCCTATCCCCTCCCATCAGAGACTGTGTCGTAATGTGTTTCGCTGGTCGTATATAGCTCCAAGCAGTACGTATAACACAATATATTGTATAGCTAAGCTATCTAAAACTAATTATGACACAGTCTCTCAAGGGAGAGGGTTGGTGTAGTTTGTGTAGTCGCCGAAGGCTTAATTTAAAATAAATAAAACGTCCAATTAGAACAATCTTTTTTAGAGAGGAATAACTAATGCCCCAAAAAAACTCCGATCGTTATTGATTTTGATGGCACTATCTGTGAACACAAGTTTCCTGACATAGGTGAACCGACGCCTGGAATTAAAGAGGCGTTGGAAACGTTAAAGAATGCAGGATTCCAAATTATCATCCACACTTGCAGGACGGCATCCTATTGGAAAGGTCTAATCCCGAACAACCAGCCAAAGATAAATGACGGGTTTATGAAATATCATAAGTTGCCCTATGACACATTATGGATACCCGATAAACCTATTGGCGTTGCATATATAATAAAGCGGTACGATTTGACAATAATTGGAAAGATATCACAGAAACTATCCAAAATTACTCAAAAAAGACAGAAGGGTAACATAACCACTCCTAAATTATTCACTCCCATTAAAATCCACGAATTGAAAATCTAAATAAATGGATTTTTGTCTAAAATTCTTGATAAAGATACCCCTCCACTTTATCGCTTGTGATTCTGTATATTTTGTAACTGTTGGTTCTGATAATAACTAGGACATATTTATGTATTGTTTTTAAAGGCTATTATTTTGGTACGATAATTGATTTAATAAATCATTATAGAAAGGCAATTGCAAGGGTATTTGTTTAACTTCAGGGAATTTCAAACTTTTAGCAAACTACAACACACCCCTGACCCCTCTCGAGAGGGGAATCAAAAAGTCCCCGCCTTGGAGGGGATAAAGGGGTGGGTAAAATGAGTTTGCTTATATTAAGAAAAAGTCGTTTGGTTTTGCAATGTAAAACCAAACCTAAGTTGAGAAAGGGAGAAATAGACAATGAATAAAGATATTGAAAATCTAAAATTGGCAATACAAAAGAAAGACCTCGGCATTGAACGATACAGCGACCAGATTAAAGCTTTCGGCGACCCGCAAATCAACGCATTACTCGAAGGCATTTTGCATAATGAGATACGGCATAAATCAGAACTAGAAGACCATTTGAATAGGTTATCTTAATTATGAACCAAAAAGATAATCTGCTTGGGAGAGAGAAATTTTTCCTCTGCGATCTCTGTGGCTAAAAGTTTTTAATATTAATTAATAAAAAGGAGATGATATGAGAGAGGGATATAAGTCTGTATTAGAATTTTTAGAGGCGGATTTAGAGATAGAAGAAGAACAGGAACATTTATATAATCAATTAGCCACCGTTTCAAAAGACGCACGAGTAAAAGAAACCTTTCAACATCTGGCAAGGGCTGCAAAAGGACATAAGGAGGCCATCGGAAGAATTATCAAGGACATTGAATCAGATAATCATGACGTGAGTTTTTATTGCCTCATGTGCGGCTGGGAGATTAATTTCGGGAAGATGCCTTCCGTGGGAAATGAAGAACGTTGTTCGTTGTGTTGCCAGAAGTTTGCCCTCGTAGATGTGGATAATGATTATGCAATAAAATTCCTCCCACAATAAATGTGTGGGAAATAATTGTTCAATTTCGAATTTGCGTAATGAACTTTAGGGTTAACTCAGAAAAGGATACAAGAATACAAAATGAGCGAGTCTTTAAAAGATATAAAATCAATGGCAATCCAGATGGAAATGGATGGGATAAAGTTTTACAGCGACCTGGCAGCCAAGACACTCCACCCTATGGGAAAGGCCATGTTTAAGTCCTTTGTAGAAGATGAGAAATTGCATGCCAAAAGGCTTAGGTCTTTATTGTCCACTCAGAGTAAATCAATTCCAGCAAGTGAAAAGAGCACAGTAACTCCGCGGGAAAGATTGGTTACTATTTTTCAGAATATGGATGATGAATTGAAAAGGAAGATCAACGTCAATACCAATGATATAGAGGCTGTAAAGCTCGCTATGGGGATTGAGGAGAAGGGGATCAAATTTTATGAGCAGGCTGCTAAAGAGGCAGGCGATAAAAAAGATAGTGAGATATATCGTTTTCTTGCCGGCGAGGAAAAGACGCATTTCAGCATATTAAAGAACACCCTAGAATATTTAGAAAACACAGAACTGTGGGAGGCAGAGAGTGAGGGGCGTATTTACGACATGTGGATGAATATGGTGAATAAAAAACTATGAAGGAAATACGAATTCATGCAAGGGCAGGCCAGGGTGCCATTACTACGGCGGCATTGTTAGGAAGCGCAGCATTTGTGGGAGGCAAGTATGCCCTGGCTTTTCCTCATTTTGGCGCCGAACGTATGGGAGCGCCAATGAACGCCTTTGTACGACTCAGCGATCAGGTGATACGCTTGCGTAGCCAGGTGTATGAACCTGATTATTTAATAGTGTTAGACCCATCTTTGATGCGTGGGTTTGATGTCTTTGAAGGGTTTCGTCCCGGTGGTGTAGCAATTATTAATCATCATGAAAAGGTGCAATGTCCAAAACCAATTCAAAACATCAAGGTGTTTACTGTCCCTGGGAATGATATTGCAACTGAAGTTTTGGGACGTCCTATTGGCAACACAACGATTTTAGGCGCTTTTGCAGCGGCAACCAACGAGTTTGGATTAGAGTCCCTTCAACAGGCAATTTTAGAGCGTTTCTCAGGTGAGGTTGCCAAAAAGAATGCAGAGGCAGCCCGCCGTGGATACGAATACATAAAGAAAGGTGTTTAAGGTGATTATCCCTATTACTTCAAAACCTCGCACAAGTAAAGCAAACAAAACGGGTACCTGGCGATCTGGCAAGAAACCCCATT
>MHXP01000064.1 GCA_001824485.1 Planctomycetes bacterium GWA2_39_15
GATCCTGGGATTACAGAAAAATGTGACAATGGCGAAGCATTCGTGGATGCCTATCCCAATTCGGAGGCGGCAAAGGCGTTTGATGGAATAGTTAAAAAATGTGAAATGTTTGTCAAGACTAACAAAGGTGAGGCAGCTAAAATTACAGAATTTAGAGAAGTTCCTTTTTTGGGTAAAGTGCCAGTAGACCCAAATTTTGTTGAATAATCCAATGGGCGTTGATTTGATTAATAAATTTATAATTCGGAAGGTATGTATGATTAATGTTTAGAAAATAATAACAGTTAAAAGCGCTCAAATTCTGAATCATTCCATCTTTGTAGTCTTTGTAGTTTCAATAAATCCTTCCAAAACATTTTTTACATATGCAGTATGTTTCGATCAATAAAAAATAAATTAATTTTCCTGTTTCTTATAGCTGTCCTTACGCCATTACTGGTAATGCGGCTTATTGCGTACCCTTCTGCACGAAAGGTCATTCAGGAAATAACCGTCAGTAATTTGCAGTTAATCGCTTCGAAGAAGGTATCTCGGGTAAAGGATTGGTTAAATAATCTAAAGACTGATGCAGAGCGCATAGCTAACAATCCAATTGTAGCCGCAGCAATTAATCTAGCAGAAACAGACGCTGCAAACATTCCTGAATTCCTTTTTCATATACCACTGGAGTCTGTGTTTCACAGATTTATGATTAGTGACTTGTCTGGTAATGTCAGAATAGCCACAGATGATAAGCTGATAGGGTTAAATATAAACGATATTGAAGGTTTTAATAGCGCTATTAATGGTAAGAGTTATGTTTCTGATATTGTCCATTCGGTTTTTTATAATTCAAATGGTTTCGTGAATAGGGCAGATGAATTGCCTGTTATGTATATTTCTGTACCTGTAAAGAATGAAGATGGACATGTGATCGGAATGATGATGTTTGAGGTAGCCTCGTCAGTTCTTAATAATGAAATGCAAGAGATACGATATGGGGATAGTTACGATGTATATATAATCAACCAACATGGCGTAATGATTACCGAATCTAACTTTGTTGGTCAATTAAAGAAAATTGGACTAATTAAAAATAGAACAGCATTGGAATTGGTTGTAGTAGAGCCACAAACCACGAACTTTATAAAGAGTGTGGCTTCGTGTTTAAAAGGTATTGATGGATTTGATATGAACGGCTATACAAACTATGCAGGAGAAAAAGTACTGGGTGCATGGTATTGGATTCCAGAACTTAAGTGGGGCATCATCACAGAAATTAGTGCCGATGAAGTGTCTTTGGCAATGAATAATTTAAAGAATCCATTTTCAAAGGTGCTATCGTATTTGACTGTTGCCGGAGTGGTTTTGGCTGTGTCCGGGATTGCGTTTGCCTTTTTGATTGGTCAAAAGATTGCTACTCCTATTATGAAATTGACGACAGCAACTCGAAAAATGTCTGCAGGGGATTTATTACAACGAGTTACGATAAAGACACAAGATGAAGTGCGGGAATTGGGAGACGCGTTTAATGTAATGGCCGAATCAGTGCAGGAAAAGACCTCAAAACTGCAGGAAACAACAAATTTTTTAAACAGTATCCTGGTCAGTTCGACAGATCATTCCATTATTGCAAGCGATCTTGAAGGAAATATTTTGGCATTCAATGAAGGTGCGAAAAGGATGTACGGATACGAGCCGGAGGAGCTAATTCAAAAGGCAAATCTTAGTATTTTATATACAAAAGCGGATGCTGAATCAGGTAAGGTAAGAAAGATATTTGAAGCGACGTTGATGACGGGAAGGTATAAAAACGAAATGCAATTTGTGCGTAAAAATCGGGAGAAGTTTACTGGATTCAGCACATTTACTACGCGACAATCTTCAAACGGGAATCCAATCGGCTTTGTGATGATTACGAGGGATATAACAGAACAAAAGTTGCTGGAGCAGGAACTTCATAACTATACTGTCCAGTTGGAAAAAATTATTGAAGAAAGAACACGTAAATTAAGAATATCAGAAGAAAAATATAGACGTCTCTTTGAGACTAGTAAGGACGTTGTGTTTTTCTGCGATACTGAGTGCAATTTTATAGACATTAACCAGGCTGGAGTTGACTTATTTTGTTATGAGTCAAAAAATGAAATTTTAAAACTAAACCTGTCAAATCATTTATTCTTTAATCCTGACGGAGGTAAATTGATTAAAGAAATGGTGTATAGAAATGGTTTTATTAAGGATTATGAAGTTGAACTGAAGAACAAAGACGGCGTCAAGGTTCCATGCCTTATGACAAGCAATCTCAGGCGGGACGAGCGAAACAACGTCATTGGTTACGAGGGAATTATTATTGATTTGACAGAGAGGAAGAGGATCGAGCAGGAAAAGGATATAATGAATAATATCAACAAAATTCTAGCTTCAAAACTTGACATTCGTGAAGTGTTTAAGTCTCTCAGTGCAGAACTTAATAAGGTCATAGACTTTGATCGAATGAGTGTGACCCTTCTTGATGAAAAGAAGGATGAATTTTTAATTTTTGCTCTTACAAAAGATTACGATGTTTCAAAATTAGAAGAAGGTATGCATTACTCAAAATATGGGACACTGGCGGGAAAAGTTGTGGAAAATGGTGAAATTTATATGGTTAACGACACTTCTCGTGGGCCGTTTTCTACAGACCCTATTTTATTTAAAGAGGGAATCAAGTCGCGCATGGCGTTTCCTTTGATGTATAAAGGTGAAACAATCGGAAGCGTTAACTTTGGAAGCAAGAAGGTTAATAATTTTTCTGAAAGTCAGGTTTTTGATTTTGTTAATAAGATAGCCCCACAATTGGCTATTGCGATTGACAATACATGCCTATTTGATAAAATCAAGGATTCTGAAGAAAAATATAGAAATTTAGTTGAAGACATTGAAGATGTAATATTCAGAATGGATAAGATGGGCAGATACTTGTTTCTTAACAATGCATTGAAGAAAGTAATGGGATATTCCCCCCAGGAATTTTACGATACGCCATCTCTGGCTACCGAAATGGTCCATAAAGATGATGTAAGACTGGTTAAGGAATCTATGCAGAAAATACTGGAAGGGGAATTGATGGTATCGAAAGATTTAGAATATAGGGTTTATTGTAAGAATTGTAAGGAACTCTGGTTGTCTCAAAATACTTATCCAATCAAAAACAAAAATGGAATTATTATTGGCATCGAAGGAATTATAAGAGACACAACTGAGAGGAAAAAGATAGAAGAGCAAATACGTCGCTCAGAACGTTTGGCATCTATTGGGGAATTGGCTGCTTCTATTGCTCACGAGATCAGAAATCCTCTTGGTGCCATATCAAATTCAGTATGCATGTTGAAAAGAGACCTGAGATTGAAGGGCGATGATCAAAAATTATTTGAGATGGTGGTTGAAGAAACAGATCGGCTCAATAGTATTATTACCAACTTCCTTACCTTTGCGCATCCTGCAGAATACCATTTTGTCAGGAGTGATATAATTGAAATTATTGATGAAACTTTATTTTTATTAGAGCAGGATGCAAGATTTAATGAAAAAATCAAAATTGTGAAAGCTTACGAGAAAAACATCCCAAAGATTTATTTAGATCGAAATTGGATCAGGAAGGTCTTCTGGAATTTATTAGTAAACGCTATTGACGCCATGCCGAGAGGTGGGAGAATTTACGTTCATGTTAGAAAACCAAAGATACCCGATAATGATGAGCTGGAGATTGTGATTGCAGATACGGGTAATGGGATCCCGCCTGAAATTATAAAAAAGATATTTGAACCATTTTTCACCACGAAAAAAACAAAGGGAACAGGATTGGGGCTTCCCATTGTACATCGTATTGTAGATAATCATGGTGGTGTAATAGATGTAAAAAGTGAACAAAACAGGGGTACTGCATTCACGATTCGATTACCGATGAAAAATAAACAGGTTAAAACACTTTCAATTTAAAATTACCTTGACTTATGTTTAATATTCTAGTTGTTGAAGATCAAAAAAATATGCGAGAATCTCTCGTTATTGCTTTCAAAAGAGCCGGCTATCACGTAGATAGTGTCGAGAATGGGGAAAAAGCCGTAAAACTGCAAAAGGACCATTTCTACGATTTGGTCATGGTGGATCTCAAGATGGAAGATATGGACGGACTGGAGGTGCTATCCCATGTTAAGGACATTAATCCGTCAACCGAGGTTGTCGTAATGACTGCATTTGGTACGATTGACAGCGCAATTCAGGCAATGAGGAAAGGTGCTTATGATTATGTTACAAAACCTTTTCAGCTATCCGAAATACTTTCTGTAACTGAACGGGCATTAGAAAAAAAACGTTTATTGGATAAGGTAAATAATCTTCAAAGAGAAATTAAGGAAAAGTACCAGTTCGAGGGTGTTATAGGTAATTCTCCTGTTATGATGCGGGTCTTGAACATCCTTATGGAACTGACGAATAGTGAAAGTACTGTTCTGATTACAGGTGAAAGCGGGACGGGGAAAGAGTTGGTTGCACGTGCCATCCATAACAATAGCCGCAGGAATAATAAGCCGTTTGTTGTGGTCAATTGCGGTGCATTACCTGAAAGTTTGCAGGAGAGCGAATTGTTTGGACACGTTATGGGTTCGTTTACCGGTGCGGTGAAAGACAAAAAAGGAATTTTTCTGGAGGCGCAGGGTGGCACATTGTTTTTAGATGAGATTGGTGAGGTATCGCTTTCAAGCCAGGTCAAACTGCTTCGATTCCTGCAAAATGGAGAGATACGAAGAGTCGGAGACACTAAACCAGTTTTTCTTGATGTCCGTATTATTGTGGCAACAAACAAAGACCTTGATGAGGCCACAAAAAACGGGTCTTTTAGAAAAGACTTATTTTATAGACTTAATGTTATCAGGATTCATTTACCACCCTTAATGGAAAGAAAAGAGGATATACCTGTTTTAACTAACCATTTTCTGAATGTATACTCAAATAAACTCGGAAAGAAACAGCCTGAAATTTCAGGAGACGCAATGGCTTTACTCTTAAATTACGCATGGCCTGGAAATGTAAGGGAACTGGAGAATGTAATCGAGAGGGCTGTTACTCTTGTAAACGGCAATAAGATTACCGGCGATGACCTGGCATTGGAGAGCATACAGTCTACAGATACCATTAATGTTATGACCGAGATGGGAGGAATACGGGCTGCTCTGGCACAACAAGAGCGAAAGACAATTATTGAATTCTTGCGTAGGTGTGCTGGGAATCGTAAGCAGGCTGCAAGTAATCTTGGAATCTCCACAACAACCTTATGGAGAAAAATGAAGGAATACCAAATCATCCCCAAAACGAGTTATAATACGGAAGAGACATAGTGTGGCGTAGTTGGATTAAATTCAGTTAATCTGTTTGTAAACACCTTTTTGCTTTTTTATAAACACGAAATTCTAATATCTAAATCCGAAATAAATTCTAATAACAAATGACAGAAACATCCAACAAAGTTTGGAACATTAGAAATTGTAATTTTGAAATTGTTTCGAATTTTGAATTTCGTGCTTTGAATTTGCCGATTATTTATTAATAGTGCATAAAGTGCATGCTATGAATATTGTGGATAAATATTTCAGAAGGATAAATCGCCTAAGGATATCTGTAACCGAGTTATGCAATCTTCGGTGTATTTATTGCAGGCCTGAGAGCGGACTGGAACTCACCAGACATTATGATATTTTGACTTACGAGGAAATTGCGGCTGTTGTGCGGCATGCCGTGAAGTTAGGTATCAAGAGCTTTCGCCTGACCGGTGGGGAGCCACTTGTACGAAGAGATATTGAAAGCTTGCTGCATATGCTCGGAAATATTCAGGGTGTTGAAGACATGGCGTTGACTACAAACGGTATTTATCTGAAAAACTACGCAAAGATGCTGAAGGAATCGGGTTTGTTCAGGCTAAATATTAGCCTCGATAGCCTGGATGATTTCAAGTTTGAAAAGATCACAAGAGGTGGTAAATTACAGGATGTTCTGGATGGGGTCGAAGAAGTTCTTGATTTGGGATTTAAAAACACAAAGATTAATGTGGTTGCCATGAAGGGAATTAATGATGACGAATTTGATGAATTTTTGAGACTGACAATGGAACGAGATTTAGAAGTGCGTTTTATTGAATATATGGCTATGAACAAAGAAAGCCTTGTTTCTGAGGATAAATTCATTCCTACGGCAGATATTATTGATATCATTGAGAAAAACAATGAACTAATAACGCTTCCTCCTCCGCGGCTTGGCAGCGGTGCGGCGAAATTATATAAGATTAAGGGTGCCGTGGGAACACTGGGATTTGTATCCGCTGTAAGCCAGCCTTTTTGCAATTCGTGCAATCGTCTTCGTTTGACATCTGATGGCAAACTGCGCTCATGCTTATTATCCGGAGGAGAAGTGGATTTAAAGACTATTCTGAGAAACAATCCCACTGATGAAAAGCTTACAGATGCCTTTATCCGTGCTGCAAACCTGAAACCCTCTGTACACGCTGGCAAAG
>MHXP01000065.1 GCA_001824485.1 Planctomycetes bacterium GWA2_39_15
AAAGAATTTTCAAGAGTATTATTTGTATCAAATCGGAAATGAACGACCCCCAAAATCCCCCTTTGTTAAGGGAGAATAAGTGGGATTATCAACGCAAACTTTAATCTTCAATTGTTAATTGAAATCCTTAAACGTTAAGTTAAATTAGGCTGGGTTTTAAAAGACGAAACACAACGACTTTTTATTTTGATTACACACCCCTTAATCGTTCGACTGAGCTCACGACGAAGTCCCCTCTTGATAGAGGGGAAAAACGCCACATCGCCACTCTCTATTGGTAGGACAGACGTCCCCGTCTGTCATTATAATGTCAGGCGAGGACGCCTGACCTACCTGAGGGGCATGGGGTGTGTTATTATCTAATTATGATTCACACAACCTAAAACCAACAACTTTGAAATTCCTATACATTAAATTAGGCTACATTCGGCAGCAACTATTTTTCTCCTGTCATTCCCGTCCCCGACTTCGCGAGGATAAACTTCAGCGGGAATCCAGAAGTAGTTATTACCATTGGCATGGATTCCTGTTTCCGCCGGCATGACAGAATTAATACGAAAGTTTGAAATTCATAAATGTTTAATCAGGTACAGGAACATTATAACCAAATGTGGGTAGCAGCTCTCTTTCTCTTTGGTGCATTTTTTTGGCATTTCTTTTTTGCCTGTCGTCATACCCAAGCAGATGCAGCAATCCATGAACAATATAAAGTGCAACTTCCCCTTCAACTGCATGCCCGTTATTTTGTGCTAATTTAGCAGCCATTTCAACAGAGACGATGATTTCACCTGTAATATTATTTTTGAGGGAAGTCTCGTTATATGAGAAACTAAGCACATCGGTGGCATAGTTGTGCCCAAGGAAGTTCTTGTTAATTTCCTTTATTCTTTTGTTATCCAAAAAGACAATGTTGAGTTCCGCATCCTTTCCCTCGTCTTTTAAGATGCCTTTCACTAATTTTCTGACAGTATTTTTATCAATGCGATAGAATTTTTGCAGGTCTATAATATCTAACTTCATAAGATTCTTTATGCGTTTACGACTCATACGCATCAACAATATCCTGAACCAGCTTGTGACGAATAATGTCCGATTTAGCAAGGTATACGAAGGCAATATTGCCGATATTCATTAACCTTTCCTGAGTATCAATTAAACCAGACATCTCTTCTGAAGATAAGTCAACCTGTGTAATATCACCCGTTACAACCATTTTAGACTTAGTGCCAAGTCTTGTTAAAAATGTTTTCATCTGCTTTACTGTGCAATTTTGAGCCTCATCAAGAATGACAAACGCATCGCCCAGCGTTCTCCCGCGCATATATGCAAGGGGCAGAATCTCTATAAGATCGCTTTCCAGATATTTTTTTACATGCCCAACGTCCATCATGTCTGCAATGGCATCATAAAGCGGATGTAAATATGGATTTACTTTCGCCTTGATATCGCCCGGTAAATATCCAAGTTTCTCACCAGCTTCAACAGCCGGTCTGGCAAGCACTATCCTTCTTATACGTCCGCTTTTAAGATACGAAAGCGCCATGGCTACGGCTAAATATGTCTTTCCTGTTCCAGCAGGACCTATACAAAAAACCAGATCATTGTTTTTAATTGCTTCTACATATCGTGACTGTCCCTCGGTTTTTGGTTTTATAACACTACCTTTCAGGAAAACGTCAATATTTTGTGCAGTTTCCTCATTTGCCCCATTCTTTGCATCTACTATGGCTTGCTCAACATCTTCCAAATCTAATCTTCCCGTAGAACGAACAATTTCTAATAATTTACCGAAAACTTCCTTGCTTTTATCCACCTGTTCTTTTTCGCCTTCCAGTTTAAGCAATCCATGGCGGGCAACCAATTGTACCTGGAAGGCATCCCTGACAAGTCGCAAATGCCGATCATGGCTGCCATATAAGATGGATGCCTCTGTATCGTTTTCAAGGATAACAGTGTTCCGATGTGTCGTAGGCTCCTGGTAATGTTCTTTGCTTATGAAATGTTTCTGAATTTTAACTTTTTGATTCATCCTAAACTAATTTAAAAAAACCCAGGAAATAATATGCAACAGGCATGCTTACAAGTAAACAATCTATAATATCCAATACTCCGCCAAAGGCAGGCACTAGTTGACTCGAGTCTTTCACATTGGCGTCTCTTTTTAGAAGCGATTCTGCCAGGTCGCCCAACATAGCAGAAAAACCAACGATCAATCCAAACAGGATTGACCAGGGCAAACTAATCACCTTAGTCTGAGGGATTAAGTTAAAAATTACTGCAATTAAGACGCTGAATAATATGGCGAAACAAGCGCCCTCTACTGTTTTGTTTGGACTTATAACCTTTGATAACTTGTGTTTGCCATATTTTCGACCTAATAAATAACCTCCGATATCTCCAAATTTAGACACCAACAAAACCATAATTATTATACAAACACCATTGGGAAGATGGCGCAATGCGACAGCATAACTTAAGAGAAAGAATACGTATAAAATACCAAATATTGTTACTGATATATTTTTTATAGCGTCTTTTGTGCTACGCGTGAAGGTCTGCACCAACAAGAGCCAAAAAATAAGTACAAGAAAAACTTCTTGTTTAAAAAATTGTGGATCCGTATCTGGGCTTTTACTTATAGATAACCAATATAAAACAAACAACCACACCCCTGTGCCAATACCAGACAACCGGAACGGAGAAAAACCATTTTTGCCCGCAATATTGTAAAACTCGTGTAACCCAATTATTCCTGCTAAAACAGCCAGGCATCCAAATCCTATATCTGTGTGAAATATCAAATCCAGGCATAGAACGCCAAAGAACAGCGCAAACATAACAACGCCGAGTAAGATTCTAGTTTGAAGTGTATTCACCCGCGTATTCCACCAAAACGGCGTTCACGACGTGCATAATCTTTAATCGCTTCTTCGAGATGTACCTTTCTAAAATCAGGCCAAAGAACTGATGTAACCCAAAGTTCCGTATACGAAATTTCCCATAAAAGAAAGTTACTTACCCGCATATCGCCGCCTGTCCTTATAAGCAAATCCGGATCAGGCATATCACGCATATATAAATATTGTTTGAAAGTTTCCTCTGTAATTTCATCTAAATCCAATTTCCCGGTTCTAACATTTTTAGCAATTTGTTTTACTGCATCTACAATCTCAGTGCGTCCTCCATAATTGAGAGCAAGGCAGAGAATCATCCCTGTATTATTTTTGCTGCCTTCCATAGTGGTTGCAAGTTCTCTTTGCACGTCCTCCGGAAGCTCATGTATTCGACCAATTGCTGTTAAGCGTATATTATTATCATCAATCTCTTTTCGTTCCTTGACGAGAAACTCCTTGAGCAGTTTCATCAATAAATTGATTTCCCGTTGCGGTCTTTTCCAATTTTCCTGTGAAAATGCATAAAGCGTAAGCTGTTTCATGTGTTTTTTTGCACATTCACGAGTTATTTCGCGAACAGATTCGGCACCCTCTCTGTGTCCACGAAACCTGGCAAATCCCTTTCGTTTTGCCCATCGTCCATTCCCATCCATAATAACCGCAATGTGCGAAGGTAAATGTCCTTTATCACTATCACTCATACTAAACTCACAACCTGGCCTCGGTCTGGACCAACAGAGAGCATTTCCACCTTGATACCTAAAATCTTTTCAAGCGTGCTTATATAATTTTTCGCATCGGAAGGAATATCCTTCATATTATGCATCCCAGATGTATCCTTCTGCCAACCGGGTACTTCTTTGTATACCGGCTGGCATTCGGGCAGTGCCGCCATATTCGCGGGAAACAAGTCATACATCTTACCGCCAAATTTATAGCCTGTACATATCTTTATTGTTTTTTGTTCATCAAGGACATCCAGTTTTGTCAAAACTGCGCTATCTGCGCCATTTACTATTATTGCATGTTTTACAGCAACCGCATCAAACCAGCCGCAGCGCCTGGGTCTTCCTGTGGTAGCGCCATATTCGCCTCCCTTTTTCCTCAGATGTTCACCCAATTCATTATTCAATTCTGAAGGAAACGGACCACCGCCAACCCTTGTCGTGTATGATTTCATTATCCCAAGTATCTTATGGATATGCTTTGGACAAATACCTGCACCAACTGCTGCACCGCCTGCAGTAACAGAAGATGATGTAATAAATGGATACGTTCCATAATCCACATCAAGTAATGAACCCTGAGCGCCTTCAAACAATATCCTTTTTTTAGCTCTTATCGCATCATCCATGAAAGATACAACGTTACACACAAATGGTCTTATCTGCTCTGCATACCCACAGTACTCATCATAAATTTCTTTCCATGATAATTCATCTGCATTAAACAGGCGTACAAATATCTTGTTTTTTTCTTCCAATACTTTTTTGAGCCTTTGTTTAAAGTATTCTGGATGGAAAAGATCCGCTACCCGAATACCGTTTCGCGCCATTTTATCAGTATAACATGGGCCGATTCCCCTTCGTGTTGTACCAATCTTTTCGTCCCCTTTTTCGCTCTCAGAGAGTTCGTCCAACTTCTTATGGTAAGGAAACACAAGATGTGCTATTTCACTGATGCGAAGGTTATCTCCAACTTCTATATCTTTCCCTCTTAATTCGGTGATTTCTTCTAATAGCTGGCGGGGGTCAAGGACTACTCCATTGCCAATGACGCAATATTTGTTTTTTCTGAGGATTCCCGAAGGAATGAGATGTAAAACGAATTTTTCATTGTTTACAACGACCGTATGGCCTGCATTACTGCCACCCTGGTATCTTACGATTATATCAAACGACTCTGTAAGTATATCTACAATCTTGCCTTTGCCTTCGTCACCCCATTGCAAACCAACAAGGCAAGTATTGTAACCCATATTAGAACGTTCCATAAAATTTGACAAAAACCCTCCGAATTCATTGAAAAATAAGCTTTTTACGAATTATAAAAAACGGTATGTTGAATGTCAAGTGAATACACTTTGGTAAGAAATTACGACTTGTGATTTACGATTTAATACACTCCAATCAAATCGTAAATCTGAAATCGCAAATCTAAAATATCCTTTGTTTTGATTCGTTCTCGTTGAGCACATAAAATTTTTACAAAATTATAGTTGAAAATACTTGCAAATTCTATTCATAGGTGTAATATATCGTAAAATAGTAATTTATGAATTCTTTACATTCTTTATTACCTAGGAGGAAGAAAAAAAATGGCAATAAGAAACCTGCACAAACATGTTGCCGCGGTAGTTCCTTTAATGTTGCTTACATCAGTTGCATATCTTAATATAACCCTTGGTGAAGAAAACCCATATAAGCATGAAAAATTTGAGAAAAGATTCCAAAACAGCGCAATGCATCAATTTAATACTGGTCTCAGTCAAACTATTAATGATTTGGATCAAAAGGCAGACAATCTTGAGGCAATGAACCAGAACCTCGAAGGGCGTATCAATATGCTTGCATCTGAGAAGGATAAGCTGAATAAGGCATACGCACAAATGAAGGCAAAACAATCTGCATTGGAAAAAGAACATGCAACCCTGAAGAAAAAAACTACATCCTTAGAGGTTGCTTACAAGAAGATGTCCAGTAAAAGCAAGGTAGCCACAACTACCAAAAAATCAACTTCAACGGCAAAAAAAACTTCAGTTGCTAAATCACCACAAAAAAGTAAAACCAGCACTAAAGCCACAAGTACAAGCCAAAAGTCATCTGACAAGAAGGTCTCCAGTTCCTCAAATATAGAAGACACATCTAATTTACAATCATATCCCCCACCTGCAGGGAAAATATCAGAAGAACAAAAAGGTGCGCGTGTCGGTGGGATAGACGTAAAAAAGCTCAACGAGAAGGGTATTGAATACGGCAAGAAAGGAATGTATGAAGAGGCAATAAAAGAATTTCAGAAAGTTGCAGCCATTGAACCAAATATGGCTAATGTGCATTACAACCTCGGCCTTGCTTACAAAAAGAAGGGCATGCTGTCAGAAGCCGAAAAAGAATTTACTGAATACGAGAGGTTGAAGAAACAGGAAAACTAATGATAATAGCTGTGGGTTGGGGGGAAGCGTAGCACATCCAACAAAAAGAAGGACTCGGCAGCTTACCCATCACACTTATAAGGAGGTGATTGTGATTAATAAAAGATTTTTATCAGGAATATTTTTAATCCTTGCCATTCTTATTTTGACCGTTACAGATATCTTTGCGGCATCAACTGAAACCATAGATAGCATCGGAGATGTAGGACAACACACCTCCATAGCGCTCGACACATCAGGCAAGGCATACATCAGCTATTATGACGTTACTAACGGCGACCTCAGGTATACCACAAATGCTTCCGGTTCATGGGTAGCAACAACTGTGGATAATAGCGGAAATGTGGGACAATATACCTCCATAGCGCTCGACGCATCAGGCAAGGCATACATCAGCTATTATGACGTTACTAACGGCGACCTCAAGTATGCCACAAATAACTCAGGCTCATGGACAGCAACAACCGTA
>MHXP01000066.1 GCA_001824485.1 Planctomycetes bacterium GWA2_39_15
AAGAATATTCTCAGCTTGAATATCCTGAAGATCCTGCAAATCGCAGTGTTCATTATGCGCAGTATTCAAATAGAAATTTGAAAATAGTGAAAAGAGATAAAACACACTTTGATCTTCTTATCGAACCAGCAAATGACCATACAGCAAAAATTGCATTAAAAACGTTGACGTTGTTTTATTGTAACAGCCCTGCCGGAATGGGCGAGAAAAGACAAAAATTTAGTAATCATTGCCAGTTGTATTTTATAAATCATGGGTCTTGTTAAACTAGCATTAAAAAATCCGTATTTGGTTATCGTAATGGCATTAGCCATTGCGGTAATTGGTGTCACTTCATAATAGGCGTATACCTGCGGATCTCCTTCCTATTTTCAAGACGCCTGCAGTCCAGATAATTACATTCTATCCTGGTATGCCTGCGGTTGTCATGGAGCGCGATATTATGTCAAGGCTCGAGCGTTGGACAGGACAATCAAACGGTATTGAACATCAGGAGGGAAAGTCAATGATAGGTGTTAGTATTGTTAAAGACTTTTTCAGGGAGGATATCGATCCCAATACCGCCATGTCGCAGGTAACCTCGCTTGCAATGTCTGATCTTTTCTATCTGCCGCCGGGAACCATTCCTCCAATGGTCATGCCATTTGATCCTACAGCGTCAATACCTTTATGTCTCCTCAGTGTATCGAGTCCTACTATGAACGAAAAGGAACTTTATGATATTGCATACTTTGAACTCAGAAATCGGCTTCAGGCTATTTCAGGTGTTATAGCGCCTGCGGTTTATGGTGGTGTACTCCGTAGAATTCTCACGTACGTTGACCGTGATAAATTGGAGTCCCGGGGGCTCTCTCCTATGGATGTTGTTGCTGCCCTAAAGTCATCGAATCTTATGATACCAACCGGTAACGCCAAGTTTGGTACCATGGATTATCAAATCAATTCAAATGCAATGTTTGAAAAAGTTAAAGAGATGAACGATATACCGATAAAGGTAGATCAGGGCGCACCTGTGTTTCTTCGTGATGTGGCAGAGGCACAGGATTCGTACCAGATACAAACAAATATTGTTCGTCTCAATGGCAAGAGGCAGGTATATATCCCCATTTATCGGCAGCCGGGCGCTAATGTTATACAAGTTGTAAATGAGGTGCGCAACAAGAGTGAACAGATTCTCCAGCGTCTTAAAGAAATGGATCCCAGGGCAAAGGATCTCAGATTAGACGTGGTTATGGATCAATCCATATCGGCCAAAAAAACTATTAATGGTCTAAAAATTAATGTTATATTCGGGGCGATGCTGGCAGCAATATCAATAGGAGTGTTTTTGGCGAATATACGCTCAACAGTGATCGTCTTGTTATTGCTACCACTGGGAATATTGGCGGCGATGGCAGGCCTCTTTTTTACCGGTAACACCTTGAATTCTATGACCCTTGGCGGGCTTGTGCTTACATTAGGAATGCTTACTGACCAGGCTATAGTTGTACTTGATAATATTATCCGTCATCTAAGGATGGGAAAAACAAAAATGCAGGCGGCTCTGGATGGCGCAGGAGAGGTCGCCGTTCCTATGTTCGTTGCAATGCTTACAACTATCGTGGTATTTTTCCCCATTGTCTTCCTTTCAGGTATGGCAAGATTTTTATTTGCTCCACTTGCTTTGAGTGCAACATTTGCCGTTTTTGCTTCATATGTAATGGCAATGACGGTGGTGCCATCGTATTGTGCAAAATTTTTACACATTCATGGAAGTAATCATTCAAGAAATGATAAAACGCTCAAGCCTGTTGGCGGGGAAGAACGCGGTATGGGTAAGTCCGGTAAATATTACGAATCATTATTGCGTGCCACTCTGAAACATAAACCGGTTACGTTCTTGGGTGTGTTTGTCCTGTTTCTGTTATCTATATTCTTATTTCAACGGACAGGCACAGAGCTTTTTCCACAAATAGAAACAGGTCAGTTCATGATACTTGTCCGGGCTCCGTCAGGGACAAGGGTTGAAGAAAGCGAGAGGTTAATTCAGGATATTGAAAAAGAGATTCAGGGAATAATTGGACAGGGAGATCCCGATGGGATGGACGACTCATCAGATTTACAGATGCTGATATCCAATATTGGGGTATTAATGGATTGGCCAGCAGCATATACGCCTAACACCGGCCCAATGGACTCTTTTATTTTAATACAACTTAAGGAGGATACGAAAAAGGGTGCGATACAATATTCCGGAATATTGCGTGCGCATTTTCGGGACAGATTTCCGGGAATAGAATTTGCATTTGACACAGGAGGTATGCTTACTGCCGCTTTGAACTTTGGCCTCCCATCGCCCATTAACATCCAAATTAAGGGGAGTCGGCTGGAGACATCTTATGAAATCGCGAATGCAATGGTAAAAGAGGTAAAGAAGGTAAGAGGTGCGACTGATGTCCGAATTGCTCAGCGCTTAGATTATCCTGCAATCGATATAGAAGTTGATCGTATTAAGGCTGCGTATCTCCAAATTACCGAGGAGGACGTGGTCAAAAATATCGTTACGGCATTAAATTCAAGCATAAATTTCGATCCTGCATTTTGGATTGATAATCAGAACGGCAATCATTATTTTGTTGGAGCACAGTACTTTGAAGATGATATTGTATCTCTTCAAACATTGGAAAATATCCCGATTACAAACAAAAAAACCAGTAGCCCTGTACTTCTGAAAAACGTAGCTACATTTAAAAGAACTACTGCCCCTGCGGTTGTAAATCATCATGATATTACAAGGGTTATTGATGTCTATGCAAATGTCTCTGGGCGCGATGCAGGTTCTGTGGCAACGGAAATTGAAGAGAGGATTAAACGTTCTCCTGTAATACAGGATTTGATGGCAAAATACGGACCAAAAGGTTATACCTATCATATCCGGGGAGAAATCCAGAGCATGCGGGAATCTTTTGGACAACTTGGGCAAGGACTGTTCATAGCAATAATATTGGTCTATCTGATTCTGGTGGCACAGTTCCGATCGTTTCGGAGGCCACTCATTATTATCCTAACAGTACCGTTAGGACTTATTGGTGTTTCTATCATGCTCTACACAACAGGCACAAGTCTTAATATACAGTCCTTTATGGGAATTATTACGATGATTGGGTTAGTTGTGGATTATAGCGCTTTACTTGTAGCATTTGCCGACCAACATCAGGAAGAGGGTATGTCTATTGAAGAGGCTATCGTTCAAGCTGCAAGGACACGATTGCGGCCAATCCTGATGACATCATCGACTGCTGTCATTGCAGTGATTCCGACAGCAATCGAATACGGGGGCGGAGGGGGCGCAAGCGTGCCTCTTGCCCGTGCCATTATTGGCGGAGTGGTTGGCGCCGTAGTATTATGCTTATTTGTCGTTCCTCCCCTTTATATATATTTGGCAAAGAGGCGTGAAGGGGTCACGGTCTAAAGGTGTGGAGTTCTTCTTATCATACATAACTGAAAAGAAATATTGCGTATGACACGGTTCCACTCCTCACAATTACATTTTGGAATGCATTAAATTCAATAGTATTATTTAATATTTATGAAAATTCCGCTAATACCTTTGTTTCATTTATAGGGCCTGGATTATGAAATTCAACAAAAATAAAATTTTATTTGTTGTCTGTGGGGTTATGTTGTTTTTTGCAGGAGGAATAATCTCATTGATTCTATTTCATTCAGTTGAGTCAATAAACACCACAAGATACGATAAGAAAGACACCGATTCTGTTATAATCGAACACGTTAGGGTGAAGAAGGTTTCTCGTCAAACCATTTATCGAACCCTTTCAGTCCCTGGTACGGTATTACCTTATCAACAGGCGAAACTGTATGGTATGGTTGCGGGATACCTTGATGAAATTCGATATGATATAGGTGATTTTGTCAAGAAAGGCGATTTGATTGCAAAAATTGCAGTACCTGAACTGGAGACTGAATTGAAAAGGTATGCGGCAGAATTAAAGCGATGTAAAGCAGCCCTGAAACGAGATCAGGCTAATCATAATCTTATGAATATAATTTATAACAGGTTGGCAAATATTCAGGGCAATAACCCTGATATGGTCTCTGTGGAACAAGTCGACGAGGCGCGTGGGAAATATGAGGTTGCACAGGCTGAAGTTGAATTAGCAAAGGCAATGATAGGGGTGGCAAATTCAAATTATCAAAGGATTAAAGTACTCCTCTCATATTCTGAAATCCGCGCACCGTATGATTGTATTATAACAGATCGATTTGTTGATCCCGGCGCCTTGATACAGACAGCTACGAGTTCTCAAAAGGATGCCTCGCCCATTGTCCATATAATGGATATTGATACGGTGCGTATACAATTCTATGTGCCCGAGACTGATGTGCCATTTATTAAAATAGGGAATACAATGCGATTGGACTTGAAAAAACTCACGGGCAAAGTATTTGAAGGTAGAATTACCCGATTTGCACGGGCATTAAAGGAGGAGACAAGGAGTATGTTGGCCGAGGTGGAAATACCAAACAAGGAACATCATTTAAAGGCTGGTATGTATACAATCGTTACGGTTGTGTTGGAAGAACACCCCGATGCTATCACGGTACCGGCAGAAGTAGTTCTAACAGAACAGGACAAAGCTCATGTATATACAGTTGAAAATGGGATAGTGAAAAAATTGCCTGTACAAATGGGGATTGACGATGGTGTTCAGATCGAAATTCTTGACGGTTTAACAGGAGAGGAAATGTTAATAGTCAAGGGAAGAAACCTGGTAAGTGAAGGGGATATTGTAAAGAGTTCAATGTGAACTATGAAAAGATACCTATTGATTATCATTGTCATTGCAAGTATAGCAAGTGGATGTGCCTTTGAGGATAAGCCGTGGAAAACGCACTGGCTCGAATCACCGATTAATTACGATCCCTCCGGAGTTCAAACATCACTCGATAATAAAAATAGTTTTCCAATAGACAAATCGCTGACACTCACCGATGGCAGGCAATCTGTTAATGGTGGATTATTGTGGCCGCATTCTATCCATCCAAAAACAGCGAGCGCTCTCGAATTGAAAGATGAAAACCGTTATCCGATTGACCTCCCGACTGTTCTTCGCCTTGCAGGTGCAAATCATTTAGATATTGCACTGTTCAGGCAAAAACTTCATGAGGCATATTCAAATGCACTGGTGGCCGCTGAGAGATTTATCCCCACACTTACACCGGGGGTACTATTCCAAAGACGTGAAGGATCGGTACAAAGGTCTACAGGGGAGTTTATTTCCGTTGACGCCCAGCAGACCTTTATCGGTGGAAATATTTCCCTGGATTGGGAGTTGGGAGAGGCAATATATTCAACCCTGGCAGAAATGCAGCGTTACCATGCAAGCAAGGCGGCACTAGAGGCAAAGGTTCACGATGCTATATTAGAGGCAACCATTGCTTACTTTTTGGTGGTAAGGGAACAGGCAATGGTTGTTATTTCCCAACAATCTGTTGAGATTTCAGAAAAATTGGTACGCCAAACAGAAGATGCAGTACTTCAGGGAATGGGATTTAAAGGGGATGTCCTTCGTGCCAAAGCCCAATTATCTGCCAACAAATTAGCTTTAACAGAGGCGAAAGAGTCTTTTAAGATGGCATCAATAACGCTTGCAACTATCCTTCGATTAGATTCTGATCTGGAGTTGTATTCGGTGGAAAAACTAGTAGTGCCTGTTAAGATGGTTAATGACAGAGAAAAATTATCTGATCTTGTCAAAAGGGCAATGATGCAAAGACCTGAACTAAAGGAGGCTGATGCCGATTTTCGTGCAATTAAAAATGAGGTGACCGGAGCAGTCTGGGGACCCCTCATTCCTTCGCTTAGGGCAGAGGCAGGTGCAGGTGGATTGGGGCCTGTTCCAAGTGATCTCTCCAGTCGTGAAGACTATAGGATTTCAGTTGGATGGAAGGTAGGCCCGGGAGGTATATTCGATATAGGAAGGCAACATGTGACAAAATCACAACATGAAACCCAACGTGTCCGTATAGCAAAACTCATGCAAAAGGTAGAAGAAGAGGTGAGGGTTTCCTATACACAGGTACTGGCTAAGGCTGAGCAAATAAAAATTGCAGAAGAAGGGATTAGTGATGCACTGGAATCACTCAAACTTAATCAAGAAAGGCAAATGAAAGGTATTGGAATACCGCTTGAGGTTCTTCAAGCTGAAGAGGCGTCAACAAAGGCACGCCAAAATCACTTATCAGCAATAATTGAATACAATAAGGCTCAATACACATTGTTTACTAAGATAGGCATGAATCCGATTGAAGGAATGAACACAGGAAAACGTAATGAAAAATAAAATAGTTTTATACTCTGTAATTACCTGTCCGAATTGTGGATACCGGAAGGAAGAGACAATGCCAACAGATGCCTGCCAGGTTTTTTATGAATGTGAAAATTGCAAATCAAGATTAAGACCGAAAAAGGGTCATTGTTGTGTATTCTGTTCATACGGAACAGT
>MHXP01000067.1 GCA_001824485.1 Planctomycetes bacterium GWA2_39_15
GCTTGCTCATGCTCTTTCCCCCAAAGCGGCAGCCCGCGCTGCCGCAAAAAGTCCTGAAAATCAAGAAGCAGTTCTTCAAGGCTTGCCCGCGCCACGCCAACGAGCTTAATCTCAGTCTTTTTGGAAGTGCCTGAGGCCATGCTGCCTTCGGCGATATTCTGTTTGCCACTGCGTGCCGCCTGCACCATCTGGTCATGAGTGCGGGAGCGGCGGTCAATGAAGCGGTCGCAGAATACTGCCGTAGCGTCAAAAACAATCTCCGCCATCCGGTAAGACTGTAGCTCCCGATACCCGCCATGCGGCGGGATAAGCTGGGAGAAGTCTTTTGGGTCAGTCATTTTGTGTTACCTCGTGTTTTCAGAATAGATTTTCTTCCGGCCACACTTTAACTTCAATTCCGAGTGGGAGTTTTTCCTTATCGACAGTAATCGTATAATCTTCTTTACCACGCGGCAGTTCTGCGTTTTTCGCCACTTTCACGCGTTCAAACAATCTACCCGATAGTTCATTCCCCAAATGACTGGCATGTTTGAATACAACCAGTTTTCTTGGGTTCATTTCTCCACGTGCGGCAGCCCGATCATTTTCAAAAGCATTAATTAATGATTTCCACAATAACTTAAGATCGTCTTCAGAAAACTTTGTTCTTCTGGCATCGATAGCCGAAATAAAACCATGCATTCTGTAAAGAGCATAGGGCACGGTTGTTTTCCGTCCAAATGTTGAAGCATACTCCCTGCTTTCCTGTTTTTTAGCGTCCTCTTCCGTGGTTACAGCACAACGTGTTATAGAGTGTTCCGCCTGATATATGCGATCTTCTGAACGGGCAAAGGTAAACTGCACCGGACCCCGAACAGTTCCAGCTCCCTTATCTCCTGTCGATAACACAGCTCCAAATGTCCTTATATCAAAATACGTGTTGCACAAACTCTCCTGACGTTGCTGTATTTTCTCGCCAGGAGCAGCATCAATAATCTTATTCAAAACCTGCTCCTGCCTGATAAATATGTCGAATGGTGGCTTTAGTTCCTTTTCCAACATCACATAGTTACGAACCTTTCTTTTAATACAAACGTCCGTAACCAAACCGTGCTGATCCTCCGCATCCGCTCTGGGCAAGTTTACCTGATCGGGGTCACCGTTAGGGTTGCCGTCCTTTACATCGAACAGAAATACAAAATCATACCGATTCTTGATTACTTCACTCATATTATGCCTCCTCTTTTCGTTTTATTTATTGCCGCTAAATTGCGACTGTCTTTGATGGTAATATCCGATAGCAAACTGCCCTTGTTGCTCTAATGAAAAAGTAGCCGGAAAGCTGAGAATATCTATATCCTTACACAACTCCTGAAGTTCTTTATCTAGCGTAATCGCAAGACCTGGTTTTTCATTTTTCAGTTTTGTGAAATGCTTTGAATTCAGGTTGAACAATCGTCCGAATGCGGATGCAGGCGAGGTCATGGCGTAGGTAAAATATCTCTCCCGTATTCCGGCGTTTACACTTCCTAGGGCGGCATACTGGATGCCCTCCAATTTCGCAAAAATCTGTCCACAAACATAGGCAACCGGCCTATTCCCCTCTACAATTTTCTCCGTAATCACAAAATCACCTCCTTTCTTATATCGGTTTAAAATGAGCTTGATTAAGGCTGCCCGTTCGGTAGAAACCCCATCTAACAGTGCGCGCTGAAGCACTTTCGTCAATATCCACAATGGCGGTGCGGTATTTTTTAATGCCGCGTTCCACAAGTTCGTTGCCACTCGCGCCAGTGAAGTATCATCCTTGTCATAACTGCCGTCGCTGTTTTTTCTCTGACAGCATCTTGCCAGATCATATAGTCGGGCATAGCATGTTTGACGTTTCGCTAAATCCCAGTCGTATTCGACAATTGCAATATCCTGAAACCATTTTGCGATTGCCTTTTTAAAATCAAACAAACTGGTTTCAATCCAGTCACGAACCGCTATACGCGCCGCAGTACCGGAAAGCGTACACGAATAAAACTGGTCAGCTTCAAGATATCTGGTATCCTTTTCAGTGCCAGATGACACCGATTCAATCAGCCTTGCGACGTCAGCAGGGTTAGGCGCTTCGAGGTAATCTATTTCATCCACTTTTTCATTCTTACGAGTCCAAAAGACCATTGCCGTATCTGAACCAAAATTCTTGCGGTTGGTATAGCGGAATTCTTTTTTTTCTTTGCCTTTTTTATTTTTTATGGGAATTTCATTACCCGACGACAGAAGCCAATTTAACCCTTCAACATATGTCTTAGCGCATTTTGTACATATTGAAGAGTTATTGTTTCCCTTTAACTCATAGGATTCAAAGGCATTCTCATTATATGAAACCAATGCGCAACCACTTGATTGTCCGTCTGGAACTCTCTTAATCATGCCGTGTGGAATATCTTCAACAGGATAATCATCCTTACCACAAATAGAGCATTGCCTTTGATTGGTCGATAAAAGCTTTTTCTGTGTAGACTCATATTCTGCAATTATTTTCTTTAGAACCGCCGGTTTTTCATGAATACGACTGCCTTCAAACTGGATTCTAAAGCCCATATTGCCTTTTCTGTTTTTCTCATCAGGAATAGCAATTTCAAATTCCTTTAATGTCTTTTCCACACCATTAACTTTATTCTGCTTATAAAATGCAATGACTGGCTTCAACTCATGCAATTCCTGGTATTGGGTTAATTTCTCCAGAAATAATTCATGTTTCTTTTTTGATACTTCTCCACCGTAACAAAGCACTTCTTCAGCCTTATCAAGCAAGAGCCTTGCCTTTCCCTTCTTTGCAGTTATCGCTTCGGCAGTAGTCGGTTTTTTTTCAAACAACTCGAATTTTTGAAAACTACCATCTTCAGTGATAACTATCTCCATTGCAATCGGCTCTTCTTTAAGCGCATCATGGACCCAGTCGTTTTCAGTTTTTTGACCCCGGAGCGTTTTTCCCAATTCACTTAATTCCTTAATCATCGGGCAACCTCCTCTTCTTCCTGCTGGTTGAACTCATAAATTGCAGCGGAAACTTCACTGTCAATTGGCGGCTGGATATGACTGGACAGCATCATCTTGTCATTTTCCGGAATCTCGCAGTTTAAGATGCCGTTGCGTATCGCTACATCATGAAAGAACAATGGTTCCGGTTTTCCATTACTGTCATAAAATATATCGAACAACATACTCCCGATAGGAATTGTTTCCTCTATTGGCTGTTCACTTCCATCTGGCGTCATAAACTCAGCAGAAAACTCACGGACACCAAGATACGGCCTGCGCCAGCACTGTCCCTTTTTAACTCGGCGGATAAACATCCCGTCGTTATCTGCATCAATCCCTTTTCTCCCTATATATTTCTCAGGTTTGTTTTTATCTGATGTCTGCTTCCGATAAATTGAAGCCTCAATGATGTAAGCTACATCCCTTAAAATTACGCTATTACGCTGAGCACGTTTTTCTTCAATCATAATTGGACTTCTGCCTTGCTTTGAATTAATCTCATTTCGCTTAATCGTACAAAAGCGGATTGGGTTTAAAATCTGTATTCGCCTCACATACCACTGAAACTCCGGCTTCCACAGAATCGAGTCAAGAATGCCTCGTGCCGCCGATGGCGTCATGCAAGGATACGTCATGCGCTCAACCTTCAAATCCGGCCTTGTAAAACACGCGAAATCGCCCTTTACCTTAACTCTTACTATTCGATCATCGAGCATATACACCTCCTGTTTATACGACCAAATTATCTGCCTCTATTGGCGCAACTGAAATACCTGTTTGATGGTCATAGTTCCCGTACCAGACCATAAACCCCTGATCCATTGTTTTACACATCTGTCTATTCTGGAAAACGAAATGCTCATATACTTGAACCGTATACGCTTGCATTTTTCTATAATCATCCCTTGATAAAAATTCCTTATATTCAAGCGAATGTAACAACTGCCTGCTTTCATCGCTGTAGTTATAGACATACAATCCTTTGGTAATATCCTGTATTATGCAATAGCTGTCGTTTACCGTTTCAAAATCAAACCTTTTGCGCCCTTCATTGATATTGAACTTATCGGGATCAACATAGAGCTGTATTACTTGAGCATAGTATTTATTGAATATCGTATGACTGTGTAATTGATTTATATCTTGCTTAATCATCTCTTCAGCATGCCCCGCGCAAGCGGAATACGTATTGCCCGGCATACCACCGTCCTGTAATTTAAACAGAAATACTTTTCCACCCAGTTCACCCAAATTGCCTTCGCGATTGCAACGACCTGCGGATTGAATAACCGCCTCAAGCGGCGCCATAGCACGAAATACAACAGGGAAGTCGAAATCAACACCCGCTTCAATAAGCTGTGTGGAAGCCACCAGTATTTTCTTCTTTGCTTCCAAATCATCCCTTATATTTTTAATCACGGCTTTTCGATGAGACGGACACATTGCCGTTGATAAATGATACTTCTTTTCCCAATCTCCAAGTTTGCTGGTGCAATTATAAAACTCCAGTACGGCTTTCTTTGTATTGAATATTACAAGCGTTGCGTTTCCTGTCTGTATTACAGCCTCAAGCAGTCCGCCGTAATCAATCGGCTTTAAATCGTTCAATAAGCGATACTCAACACGCTTTGTCTTCTCATAAAGCGCCGCAGGATCATCAATCAGAGGATAAATGTCGCTTATACCATCAAACCCTTGTCTTTTTTCGAAGGCTGGCTGTGTTGCCGTGCAGAACAGAAACGATGTCTTCATAACTGCCTGAATATCTTTAAGTATTTGGATTGTCGGAAGTATTACTTCCTTTGGAAGCGTCTGAACCTCGTCAAATATCACAACAGATTCAGCAATGTTATGAATCTTCCGGCATTGGGACGGTCTGTTGCTAAATAGCGATTCAAAGAATTGAACAGTTGTTGTGACGATGACGGGATAATCCCAATTTTCACATGCCAGTCTTTTTCGTTTCTCAATAGGGGAACAACTTTCCGACTCATCTCGACCATTACGGTCGCCTTCATTGTAACTGGAATGATGTTCAAGAACCCATTCTTCGCCAAAAATGGTTTTCAAAATCTGGGCGGTTTGGTCTATGATGTTTATATAAGGGAGAACAATTATTATCCGTTTCAAACCACTCTTTTTTGCGTGTCGTAACGCCCACGCCATAGATGTAAGTGTTTTCCCCATCCCGGTCGGAAGGGATAATGAATAGAACCCGCAGGGCATATCTGCTTTCTGAAGCGCTTGATTGCGGGCATCATTGCGCAATTGGTTGATTTCACCCTCTTTGGATTTTTTAGAAAATTCCTTGTCCAGTTTGTGTATCATATCATCTATTGGCAAAGAAACCCCGATACGCATCTTAAATGTATCTTGTTCAAAGTGTTCTTCCGTAGAAAGCCAATCACTATCGGTTAAGGCACTAAAGAGGTATCTGATAAATATTTCACGTTGTAATCCTTGTTCCTTTGTAAATAGTGAACGATTCAGCTTTTCAATATCCCCCTCATTAACCCCTGTATCGTTAATAAACTCTTGTTTAATCTTTTCAAATTCGGAAACCTCTCCTCGCTTGAAAGGCTCGGTATCGCTCTTCCAAGTTGATTTATCCGGCAACCCCTTATGATGTCCGTCAATCGCAATGGATGCCTCAAGGACTTTAAGAATTCTCGCATACCCGGCACCCCACGAAGCATGCGGAACACTACCTCGCTTTCCTCCGTTAGCAAGATAACTCTGAAATTCGGGCTGATATTTACCCAGGTCATGCAATAGACCTGTTATTTTGAAAATAGTTTTGTAGATATCGTGACACGCAAAAGATTCCACAAATCTTGCGGTTTGATGCAGATGTTTTGATAGGCGATGTTTTTCGTTACGACTATTTTCTGAATGAGCATAATACTCAGGCATCAATTCCTCCTTGCCACAATCCCTCCCAGTAAGCCCGGTCTCTGGCACTAAATTTATTGTCATATTTTTTGGAAAGTGCGACAACTTCTTTTAGATGGCCACTAAGCCTGTGTTTTTGGCCTTGTGAATTAGCGGAGTGGGCGTAGAATTGTTTCATGACGGGAAGATCCTTTACTGCACGACCAAACAATGGGATCCTCCCCCTGTCCCCCTCTGGAGGGGGACAGGGGGAGGTAGGTTGGAACCTACACACCCCTTTAGGGGCTGTCCAAAAAGTCCATAAACCATACAAAAGGTAGGGGCTGAAAATCTTCAGCCCCTACATGTGACACGTTCATAAAACTTTTTGGAAAGCCCCATCAAAAAAAACGGAAATTCCTATACCTCAAGGATACTTCAACCTGGCTTTAATCGGGATTCTACTCCAAATGAAATGCCTCCGCAACCAAAATAACTTTCATCAAAAAATTATTCTTGAAAGAATCTTTCCTTTTTGTAGAATAGCTAAAGATTTTAGATTCCTGTACTGAGTTAAATCGAAGTATATGATTTCGGATTTACAATTTTTTTTTATCTAAAGGGAGAAACTTATCGTGAAATA
>MHXP01000068.1:0-8877 GCA_001824485.1 Planctomycetes bacterium GWA2_39_15
CACAGCAGTTAAGTTTGTAAATACGATTAAAGATATTATCAAGAAAGAAAACCCTCAGGCTGTGTTTGGGTTTTAGGTTAACGGGGATTGAATTAAAAATACTGAATGAAATGCTCAAACATGACTTTAGAATCTCCAAAATTATCTTTGATGGGGCACTAAAAATCGCAAAAGAAACTGGAAATAGAGCGAATGACTGATTATCAGGAAAAGTAAAATTCATGGCAGATGTTCATAACAAAAAAACCAGAAGTTATAATATGTCAATGATCAGGAGTAAGGACACAAAACCGGAAATCATGGTCAGGAAATTCCTGTTTGGGAATGGATTCAGATATAAACTTCATGATAAAATTGACCTGGTAAGCAAGGCGTCGTTTTAAAAATTCTTCTTATAAGGTTTTTACTTCTCATAAAGGATAAGTGTATCACTTAGAATACTTATGCATTTAAAGGATAAAGCATATCGCCTATTTGAATATATAAGCCAAGTTTATTCAATTGATCTTCCAGTTGACCGCGACGTTAGGGAATATGGCGCGGAACTTTGGTGGCAAGTGAATTTTACTCCGTCTTTGCGGTGTAAGATTAAAGAGTTTGATTCTGGGATTAACAAGATAGAACCAGATGATCCGAGAGAGACGGTTGAAGAAGATGCATGGCTTTCTGTAACCAAGCGTACATATGATGACCCTCCGGAATTGCCCTTTGTATTAAAAGATTGGATTGATCTTTCTACAAACCCTACAGAATCTCCCTCACCAAAACCCTCAATTCTTAAAACCGTAAATTTTGAAGACAATAAAAAGCGTATAAAGGCATTTAAAGATTATGTCAAATTATGGGAAATATCAAAGGGAAATAATGATAAAGCGTCTGCAATACCAGAAATTCTCTCATATTGGGTTGATAAGACGCAACCAGCAGATAAACCACCTGTTTTTATTGCTAAACGCGAAATTGAAGAAAGGTTTGAAGATGATAAAACTCGGTTGTCTGCATTTAAGGATTACGTAGAAGGGCAGTGGAAATACTGGTCGGAAAGGGTATTACCCTTGTTCAAGGCAAATATGCTTTACGACCAGTTATTTTCTTTGCATCAAAGACTTAGCGTTGAGGGTGACCGTATAGAAATTGTTTGGGGTCATCTTTTTCTCGCGTGGAAACATAGCTCCGTAACTATTATTTATCACCCCCTTATGCTAACACCTGTAAACCTTACTTTTGACCCTCTACGAAGGAATATCACATTATCTCCAAGCCAAACAACTCCCACAAAATTCGATTTGGACTGCTTACTCAATCTCGATTATCCCCTTAAGGATGAACTGTTAATATGTGCCAGAAACGTAAATAATTCTGAATCGCCTCCGGATGTGTGGAGTCATAATCAAATGCGAGGATTAGCATCTACAATTACAGGCTATCTCTGTAAAGAAACTCTTGAGAAAACAAATCTATATACTGAAATACCGATTTCTCGGCCAACTATTAGTTCCTATCCTACAATTTCTAGTGCCCCTGTTGTCTTTGTGCGAAAGATAACACGTCGTTTATGGATAGACGATGCTCAGAAAGTGGCGGAATCTATTTATAAAGGAGTCGAAATCCCTCCTTTTATACGTGCCCTTGTTGCAAATCCGCACGCAAACGAATTACCAAATCCAGAGGATTATGTTGATTCTGACAGGACAGAGGAAGATGAGAGTGAAAATTTACTGCCACTCGAATATAATGATCAACAAAAAGAGATTGCAGAAAAATTAAAAAAACACTTTGGCGTGCTTGTGCAGGGACCGCCAGGCACAGGGAAGAGTCACACTATAGCAAATATAGTAAGCTCATTACTTGCGCGCGGCAAAAGAATTCTTGTTACAAGCCAGACAGAAAATGCGCTGAGAGTGTTGCGCGATTATATTCCTGAGTCTATTAGAAGCCTTTGTGTGAGTCAATTGGGTAATGATACAGAGTCAAAAAAGCAATTAAACGAGGCGGTTGATTCTATAGGTAAACGCCTTGCCGAAAGGAATAGTCTATCAATTGAACAAAAAATTCAGCATTTACGAAAAGAACTGAAAGCTATACGTGAGGCAGAATCAATACTTCGCAATCAAATCAGGGATTGGGCAAGTATAGATTCAGAAACTATTACGATTGACGGTGAAACCATTAGTGCGCATCGCGCCGCAAAGGAATGTTCTGAAAATGAAGCAAATCACGCATGGTTTCCTGATAAAATTTCCGATGATATAGCGCCGCCATTAATTCAGGACGAATTGTTGGAATTATGCGCACTCATCCAGACAATTTCACCATCGGATAGAGAATCCTGCCTTCAATATCTTCCACCCAAAGAGAACTTGTTACCTCCTGAAGTTTTTTCTAAAAAGGTTTTTGAATTAAAATCGCTTGTGTCATTGGCTGCCGAAACGGAAAATTTACGTCTGGAGTGGGGATGCCATCTCAGTCAGGCACAACTTAATGATATTACTAATGCAATAGAACTACTTGAAAAGGCATTATCAGATTTACAAACACTTGTTGATTGGCAGACCAAAATACTCAATTTGATAGTAGTAGAAGAAAATCAGGATGCATTCTGGCGGGATTCTTCTAAAAAATGCGACTCTTACAGAAAGGCTGCATGGATAGATTTTAACTCATATCAAGGACATGAAATAACTTTCAGTAACAGTTCATTACTCAACGAATTGGATATTGATGCATCATTTGAAGAATTAAGAAAAGCCGTTAATAAAGGGAAAAATCCAGCAAGTTTGATGACAAGAATGGGATTATCAAAATCAGCAAAATTAATTTTTGATATAACAAAAGTTGACGGTTGCTGTCTAATTACAGAAGAAAGAATTACCGTGGCGCATTCTTATCTTTCTTATCTAAAACTTCTCAAGAAAATTCGTGTTACTTGGAATCTGGCTATTACGACAATTATAAATGGACCTGATCTGGATATTGAGTCATCAATGCCTCTTGCTCATATAGATGATTCTATTAAACAATTCCGTTGTGTAATAGAGTGGAAAGATAACTATTTTAAGAAAATAAAAGATGCGATTTTACCTCTTGGCTGTCCTGAGCAAAGTTTCCATAAACAATCTGATATCGAGAAATATTTTAAGATTTTACAGTACCAGTCTGCACTAATTGAGAAACAAAACATAGATCGGCAATTTGATGAATATGTTAACCGTCTCGTTTCAGAATCGCAGAAAGAGAATGCGCATGATATCTGGAAAAAACTTGCCGATGCAGTTAAGTCTCACTTTATTGATGATTATGAACAACTTTATCGTGAAAATTCACGCCTGTTACAGTTAGAAGGTAAGGTTCAAGGGCTTGAGTGTTTGGCCAGTAAACTCAAAGTCATTGCCCCTCATTGGTTCAATAAACTCGAAAAAGAGGCGCAGAAAATTGGAACTCAGGCATTGGCTAGGGATTGGGCAATTGCATGGCGATGGCAACGTCTAAACTCAGGGCTGTGCAGTCTCCATAACCGCGAAAGCGTTGATACCCTTCAAGATCGTCTTGAACGTGTAAGGAGAAAAGAACGCGAACTCATTACAGAATTGGTTGCAACATTAACATGGAAAAGGCAGTTAGTCAATGTGGAAGACCATCATTACAGCGCATTAACTGCATGGAAGCGTGCAATGGATCTGTATGGGAAGGGCAAAGGCAAATATGCTCATCGTTATTTAAAAACTGCAGTCAAAGCCATGGTTGATGCCGTTGGGGCTGTGCCGGTATGGATTATGCCATTACACCGTGTTGTACAATCATTTCAAGCTGTACCTGGTATTTTTGATGTAATTATAACAGATGAGGCGAGTCAATGTGACCTGCGTTCATTGCCAGTACTTTATAGAGGAAAGAAGGTTCTGGTGGTTGGAGACCCCGAGCAAATTAGCCCATCATACATTGGGATAGAGAGGGAAAAGGTATTTGAGTTAATGAGACAATTTCTTTCAGACATACCGCATGCTGATGTGACATTTACTATAGATAATAGCCTTTATAACATCACTCAATCTATTCCTCGCATGGATAGAACCCTCCTAACAGAACACTTCCGCTGTGTTCGGGAGATTATAGAATTCAATAACCATCTATGTCCCAGCTATGGAGGCAGACTTGAACCCCTTCGACAACCAAACCCACATGAGAGGTTAGAACCTTCAATCAAGACTGTTTTTGTGGAAAGCGGTTTTAAGAATGATAACGATATCAATGAACCAGAAGCAGAAAGATTGGTTAAGATGCTCGTTGAATGCTGTAAAGGTGAACGTTATGCAAATGGTGGGAAAAATAACCGTAAGCGCACTATGGGTGTTATATCACTCCTTGGCGAAAAACAGGCAAAATACCTTTCTGGATTAATTGCGCAACAGATTGATGAGACCGAGAGGGAAGAACGACGAATTATTTGCGGTGATGCCTATGCTTTTCAAGGGGATGAAAGGGATGTTATGTTCCTCTCGTTAGTAATTGCTCCAAATGCCTCGTTTGCAACATTAAATAAAGATTCGGATCGGCAAAGATTTAATGTGGCTACAAGTCGTGCCAGAGATCAGGTATTTCTATTTCATTCTGTGAGATTGGAAGACATCAGGAATGATGAGTGTATGAGATACAAACTCCTTAGTTGGTACCTTAATCCACCAATTGCGAAAATGGAGGCCGGTATTGAACTTTTGAAGCAAAAAAAGGAAAGTGAGTTTGAATTTGAAGTAGGAGAAAGGATTATAAAAAGAGGTTATAATGTAATTCCACAGTATCGCCCATTTCCCAGCGACTTTAACTATAGGATTGATCTCGTAATACAAGGAGATAAAAACCGTGTTGCGGTTGAATGTGATGGAGACCGTTCGCATGGTATTGAGACATGGGAAGATGATCAACGACGCGAAGCTCAATTACGCCGTGCAGGCTTGAAGTTCTGGCGTGTTAGTGGCAGTGCATTTTACAGGAATAAGGAAAAGGCGCTTGAGGGTCTCTGGAAATTTCTCGAAGCTGAAGGGATTAAGAACTCACTATAGTAGCTGAAACTGTTATTTCCAGATTTAAACTTGCTAAATAAGGAGCAATTTATCGAATACTATTTGAATCCTGCAAAACAATTAAGGTCTATTATCAGGTAACAGTTGTCTATAGGGGATTATGAGTATAAAAGCAGTTTAGCAAGGATAGAGGTTAGATAATTATAGTTCGTTGATATATATGAACAAATTAGATTTTGTCACAGAAGAACTAGAGAAACTGAAAGAGGCTGGCCTCTTTATCAATATCCGCACGATTGAAGGCCCGCAGGGTGCATGGATTACGGTAGACGGAAAGAAGGTGTTGAATCTCTGTTCAAATAATTATCTGGGGTTTGCCAATAATCCTCAGCTAAAATCGGCCGCGCAAAAGGCTATTGAAACCTATGGAGTAGGACCCGCTGCGGTAAGAACGATTGCAGGAACAACAACATTGCACAGGGAACTTGAACGAAAACTTGCGCTTTTTAAGGGAGTAGAAAGTGCTATAACCTTTCAATCCGGGTTCTGTGCAAATCTTGCTGTTATTCCCGCAATCGTTGGCGATGGTGATGTTGTCTTCTCTGATGAATTCAATCATGCAAGTATTATTGATGGATGCCGTCTTTCTAAGGCAAAGATTGTCCGCTATGGGCACTGTAACCCCAAAGACCTTCAGTCTAAAATTTCCGGTGAAACTAATATAGGCCAGAGAATCAGAGAAGAGGATAAAAATACCCCTCCTCTATTCCCCCCTTCGCAATGGGGAGGTGGGGGGGCAAAAAATCCATTTTCTGGTGAGGAGATGGTTAGACGAGTACTGATTATTACCGACGGTGTCTTCAGCATGGAGGGAGATATTGCGCCATTACCAGAAATCGTGGAGATCGCCGAAAATTTTGGGGCCATTACGATGGTAGACGATGCACACGGAGAAGGTGTATTGGGCCAGGGTGGCAGGGGCATTGTAGACCACTTCAATCTGCATGGCAGAGTCGATATCGAGGTGGGTACTATGTCGAAGGCATTTGGCGTTGTGGGCGGTTATATTGCCGGAAGCAGGAGATTAACCGATTATCTGACACAAAAGGGGAGGCCATTTCTCTTTTCAAGCGCTGTGACGGCAGCCGATGTGGCGGCATGTATTGCTGCTGTGGACAATCTTATAGCATCTGACACACTCGTCAAACAACTCTGGCAAAATACCGAATTTTTCCAGGAAAATATGAAACAGATAGGATTTAACCTCGGTAATACAAAGACGCCTATTACCCCTGTTATGATAGGAGATGCAAGGGTAGCTAAGGATTTTAGCCAGAAATTATTTGAGGAGGGGATATTTGCTCAATCCATTGGTTATCCTACAGTACCTGTGGGCAGGGCACGTATCCGTGTTATGCTTTCATCTGCACATAGTAAAGATGATCTCACACTGGCAGCAGAACGTTTTAAAAAGGTTGGGAAATTTCTGAGCGTGCTGTAATAAAATCCATTTCTATTGATTTTTTGAAGGAGAATGTTTAGCATTTAGTCTTAATTTACCTCTTCAAATTCTAAAATCAAAATTACTGCCATAAAGGTATTTATTTGGTAAATATGAGCTATTCTCGAAAGAGTAACTACTCTTGTTACAGAAGCTATGGTATCTTAACTATTGATATTGGCACCAGTGGTTGTAAGGCTATTTTGTTTGGTAGTGATGGAACAATTGTTTCAAAGGCAGAGAAATTATACTCTTTTAATTATGACAACAGAACCGGATGCGCGGAACAGAATCCGGACGAGATTTATAAATCGTTTATACAGGTTACAAAAAAATGCTTGTCAAAAGAGGGTGATTCTTTAAGATATATTATACTTGGCTCTGTGCTTCACAGCCTTGTGTTGCTGGATGAAAAAGGTAAGCCGCTTGCTCCGCTTTCGACTTGGGCAGACATGAGGTCGAAATCTCAATGTCAGAGACTAAGAAAATTATATTATCGAAAAGGTTGGTATCAAAAAACTGGTTGTCCGCTGTCTCCCTCGTATCCGCTTTCTCAGCTCATATGGTATAAAGAAAACGATTATAAACTTTACGCAAATTTTGCAAAAGCAGTATCTATCAAGTCTTATATTCTCTCTCGTTTATTCGGTCGTTATTTGGAAGACTATTCAGTTGCCTCGGGGACAGGGATGTTTAATATCTTTACCTGCGATTGGGAAGAAGAGATATTAAATTACCTGGAATTAGATAGAAGCAGATTGCCCGACCTTGTGCCTGTAGAGTATCAGTTTTCTGGTCTTTCTGATTCCATGGTAAATAAACTTGGTTTGCCTGGTGATGTTGCGTGGATCGCGGGATCGGCAGATGGTCCGTTAGCTCACCTTGGAAGCGCTGCTTATAACGCTGGGGTTGCCAGCCTTACTATTGGAACAAGTGGTGCGGTGAGAATGCTGTCTAACAAACCGCAATTGAGCCAAAATAGTTCATTATGGTGTTATGTTTTAGATAGTAAATCTTATGTCTTTGGTATTGCAACCAACAATGGTGGGAATGTAGTTGACTGGTATGTGAGAACTTTTTTGCCAAAAGGGATTAGCTGGGAAGAAATTGGGAAAAATATAGAATTAACTATTTTTGACCCAGAACTATTTTTTATACCTTTTCTTTTTGACGAAAGGTATTTGGATGGTAAATTTAATGTCTCCGCGGCCTTCAACGGGATAAAATATAAACATTCAGCCTATGATTTATTAAGAACCATTGTGGAAGGGGTTGTTTTTAACATGTTGTCTCTAATGGAAAAATTAAAGTCTTTTCAAACGGTTAAGAGGGTTGTTACTTCAGGCAGTATTACCAGATTGCCTTTTGTTTATAAACTTTTATCCACGTTAATAGAGGTTCCTGTTGATAGAGGAAGCACGTTAAACGCATCTTTAATAGGGGCTCTTAGAATAGTAATGGGAGAAGAATTTAACGTAAAGAACAAAGCTCGTCTTGAAGGCAACATTACTAAAAAATCAGTTGCCTTTAATAGCAGCTCTTATGCAGAGAAATATTTCAAATGGAAGCAATTGTGTGGTCATAAATCAGCTTGAATATTTTCAAGATATTCTGGGTTTTAGTTCCTGAATCTATCAGGGACAGGTTTTAGATGGTACTCGGAAGGTTAGGAGTTTTTTTCAAATGAAGAAATTTATTGTTGGGATAATTTTGTTGGTTGTATGCCTATTTGGTTGTGGAAAAAAAGAAACTGGAAAGGTGGAGAAAAAAACAGTTTCGGTTGAAAAGAAGCAAACCGAAATAAAGCTGCCAGAAGAGAAACATGATTTTATCAAGAACGAGCAGGGCTTCATAGTGCACATGAAAGACATCAAGGTACTACTAAAACATTTGTCGACATCCATCAATCAGCAGGACTGGGAGGCTATTAAGCAGGACACGAAAAAACTGAAAGAGTCAAGTCCTGTTGTCTTCACTGGGGCAAATAAAGATGACCTGCCTGTGGAGTTCGTAAACCTCGATGTTAAGTTTCACATGAGCGCCCTGGAGTTGATTAGCGCATCTCAGGAGCAGAATAAAGATAAAGCCCATACCGCCTTTTTCAAGGTGGTAAATAGCTGTGACGAGTGCCATGCTAAATTTAATCCCAAAGAGTCATCTACGTCGTGGTTTCAGTAAGGCTTGTTAAATTTAAATAATCACATGCACGCTGTGGGCTCTGTTGTGTGCCTCTTTGGATAATATTTAGGGTAGCAGACGTCTCAAATTGAAAAATGTGGAATAAAAAATAATCTTTTTTGAAGATTGTTAAATGAGGGATAATTTTGCAATTTTCATTTATCGTAGTGCGATTGTTCT
>MHXP01000068.1:9030-11234 GCA_001824485.1 Planctomycetes bacterium GWA2_39_15
GTACAAACCCTGGATTTCTTCACCCCAGTAGTTAATGATCCGTATGATTACGGACAGATTGCCGCGGCCAATGCCTTGAGCGACGTCTATGCCATGGGTGGCAAACCCCTCACAGCAATGAATATCCTATGCTATCCTTTAAAATCACTTGATAGGGATATTTTGGTGGAAATACTCAGGGGGGGCGCAGATAAGGTCAATGAGGCAGGGGCTGTTATCATAGGTGGTCACACCCTTCAGGACAGTGAGATCAAATATGGATTATCCGTTACAGGAATTATCCATCCTGACAGGATGGTGACTAATGCAGGTGCGCGGGCAGGAGATGTGCTGGTATTGACAAAGCCACTTGGTACAGGATTGATTATTTCTGCCATTAAAGCCAATAAAGTTTTTGGGGAACATATAAGCCTTGCCACAAAGAGTATGGTTTCTTTGAACAAAACTGCTGCTGAGGTAATGCTGGAGGTAGGGGTTAGTGCCTGTACAGATATCACGGGTTTTGGGCTTATTGGTCATGCATACGAGTTGGCGGAGGCCAGCAAGGTGACGTTATCCTTTGTTGCCGAACGCATACCGATATTTGATGGCTGTGAACGCTATGTCAAAATGGGATTGATACCGGGGGTATCAAAACTCAGTAAAAAATATTTAAAAGATGCTATTAGAATAGATCCTGAGGTGCGAGAGGATTTGGTAGACATCATGTTTGATGCACAGACATCTGGTGGTCTGCTTATCTCGTTGCCAAAAGGGAAAGTAGAATTACTATGCACAAAACTCAGGGAGAAAGGCGTCATGACGGCTGAAATCATAGGCGAAGTACATAAAAGGATAGATGTTTCTATAATAGTTACACCATGAATAGAAATTATATGAACACAAGTTTTATTATTTTCATAACATCTTGTGTGGCTATTGTAATCACACTTGTCATCCTTTTAAACTTTAACAAAGGTACGGCCTTGGCTATGGGTGGCGTGGATAAGGTGGTGGATGAAGATGTTTTTGCACGCCAACGAAAACGGATGGTGGAAGAGCAGATTGCCTATCGTGGTGTAAAAGATAAAGAGGTGTTGGAGGCGATGGAGATGGTGCCGCGTCACCTGTTTATTCCCGAAGAAAATCGGTCGTATAGTTATTACGATCAGCCTGTACCTATTGGTTTTGGACAAACAATTTCTCAACCATATATTGTAGCATTTATGACTGAGTTATTGAGAGTTGGCAAGGACGACGTTGTGCTGGAGGTAGGAGCTGGTTCAGGTTATCAGGCGGCGATACTTGCAAGACTTGTTAAACAAGTATATACGATGGAAATCTTAGAGGAACTGGGCAAGGAAGCCTTTATGCGGTTAAAGGCAATGGGCTACGATAATGTGGAAGTTAAAATTGGTGATGGTTATAAAGGGTGGCCTGAACATGCACCGTATGATGCGATTATAGTTACTGCCGCCGCAGCGCAAATTCCGCAACCCCTTATTGACCAGCTCAAACCAGGTGGGCGCATGGTTATTCCAGTTGGTGGGGTTTATGAGGTGCAAGACCTGATGTTGATTACCAAAGATGCTTCATCAAAAGTGATTAAAAAGTCTATTATTCCCGTCCGATTTGTTCCTCTTACCAGAACCAAAAAAGGCAACGATTTTTGAAAATAAAAAGGTATACAGGAGAAGCGATAGTTTAATTGTATAGGAATTTCAAAGTTGTTGGTTTTAGGTTGTGTGAATCATAATAAAAGCCGTTGGGTTTTTGTCTTTTAAAACCCAACCTAATTAAAAGAAGATATTTAATTGGAGGAAGTGGATAATGAAAAATATTAGATATATAATATTGGGATTGTTTACCTTTATTATGTTTTTTAGTGTTTCCAGTGTCATTTTTGCAGAACCAAAATGGTCAATTGATGGCGAATATTTTGAAGGATGCACGTGCAATCCGGGCTGTCCGTGTCTTTTTGGAAGTGAACCGACGCACAACAAGACCTGCAAGATTGCAGGTGTTTTTCGTATACAAAAAGGAAGTTACGGGCAATATAGTTTAGATGGCCAAACGGTTATAGGTATAACTGATTTAACGGCAAGACCAGATAAAAACTGGATAGTCTTTTATATTGATGATAAAGCCTCCGCTGTTCAAAAAAATGCGCTTTTAGACATTTTCCAGAATCATGTATTCAGTTTTGCCAAAGTTCCGCAGGATAG
>MHXP01000069.1 GCA_001824485.1 Planctomycetes bacterium GWA2_39_15
GAAAAGCTTGTTGACGACTTTATTGAAGAGATGGGGGAATTGAGTGTCAGATAAAAGCACTGCAATTATTTTCGTTGATGCCCTGCTAGATGTAGCTAAGAAGAAGGGCACATTTGAACAGGTTGAAAAAGATCTGGATTTAGTCTGTAACGTAATTACAAAATTTGATAACTTTAGAAAGATTTTATTTCACCCGTCTGTTACAAGAGACGAGAAGAAGAAATTAATTAAGAAGGTGTTCGGTGAAGCGGTTTCCGATCTCACAAGAAATTTTTTGAATTTATTGGTAGATCGAAGGAACGAAGGGATACTGGAATTCATTCCTGAGGTATACAAGGGAGTAGTTGACGAAAAGAAAGGTGTTCTAAAAGCTAAGGTACAGACGGTAATCCCTCTGACAGGAGAACGATTAAATACCCTCAAGAAACGCTTAGATAAGCTTACCGGTAAAATGGTGGAGATAGAGGCTGTTCAGGATTCAAACATATTGGGGGGTATGGTTATTCAAATCGGCAACAGAATGGTAGATGGGAGTGTGGCAAGCCGATTAAAAAATCTCAAGACCAGATTGATGGAAATACGGACAGCGTAATACTGCATATTCTGGTGAGTGAAAACTTCGGACAACGAATAAAACATTAGAAACCGCAGATTTCACGGATTATACAGATGAACAAAAAAATTTGTGTTATCTGTGAAATCTGTGGTTGCTTTTTAAATTTGAGACAGGAGTAATGGTATATGGGATTAGGATTTACAGAGATTGCTTCAATTATTAAAAAAGAAATTGAAGGTTACGAAGAAAAATTAAAGATGGAAAATGTGGGACACGTCATGCAGGTTGGTGACGGAGTTGCCCGCATTTACGGTCTGGACGATTGCATGTCCAATGAATTATTGGAATTCCCCAATAATGTTTATGGTATTGCCATGAATCTGGAAGAGGACAATGTGGGTTCGATTCTCCTGGGTTCTGACGAGAAGATTAAGGAAGGTGATATTGTAAAAACCACGGGTAAGATTGTGCAAGTCCCTGTAGGTAAAGCATTGTTAGGCCGTGTTGTGAATGCGTTGGGACAACCGATTGACGGCAAAGGTCCGGTAGCTGCGGAAGAATATAAATCTATTGAAGGCACGACTCCCAATGTTGTTGAGAGACAACCCGTAAAAGAGCCTTTACAAACCGGTATTAAGGCAATTGATGCCATGATACCTATTGGCAGGGGTCAGCGCGAACTTATTATTGGCGACAGGCAGACAGGCAAGACTGCAATTCTTGTGGATACTATAATTAATCAGCGCGAATCTGGAATTTATTGTATCTATGTGGCGATTGGACAGAAAATGTCCACTGTTGCCAATGTCGTCAAGACATTAGAAGATGCTAAGGTGATGGACATTAGCATTGTTGTCGTTGCCTCAGCAGGTGATCCTGCCCCGCTTCAATATCTTGCGCCCTATGCTGGTTGTGCTATGGGTGAATATTTCAGGGATAATGGCATGCACGCTGTTATTATGTATGACGACCTTTACAAGCACGCCATCGCCTATCGTCAAATTTCCTTGTTGTTACGCCGTCCGCCAGGCCGTGAGGCATTTCCGGGAGATATATTTAATTTGCATTCCCGTTTATTAGAGAGGGCAGCTAAACTTAACAGCGATTTAGGTGGCGGTTCGTTAACAGCGCTTCCTGTGGTAGAAACGCAGGGGGGTGATTATTCGGCGTATATTCCAACCAATGTCATTTCCATTACTGACGGTCAGATTTACCTGGAAAGTGATTTGTTTAATGCGGGCGTCCGTCCTGCAATTTCCGTTGGTCTGTCAGTATCCAGGGTGGGTGGAAACGCCCAGATTCCCGCAATGAAAAAAGTTGCGGGTATGTTGCGGTTAACCCTGGCTCAATATAGAGAGTTGGCTTCTTTTGCACAATTTGGTTCTGAATTGGACAAATATACACAGGCACAGTTGTCAAAGGGAGAGAGGCTTGTGGAACTTTTAAAACAGCCTCAATACACACCAGTTGCGGTAGAAGATCAGGTTATGGCTATCTTTGCTGGAATAAATGGGTACTTGGATGATATCCCTGTAAATAAGATTAAGGCCTTTGAAAGGGAATTCCTAAAATTTATGAAGGAAAAGTACGCCTCTGTTAGTATCGAGATTAAAGAAAAGAAAAAGCTTGATCCCGATGTAACGCATAAGTTGGAAGACGCAATTAAAGAATTCAAACAAATATTTGCAAAGAAGGGTTAATGAATGCTTAGTACCAAAGAAATTAAACAAAGCATACGCAGTATTTCGAGTATCAAGCAGATTACCCGTGCTATGGAAATGGTGGCGGCAAGCCGATTAAAAAAGGTAGAGTCTAGGGTTTTAGCGTCGAGGGCATACACAGAAAGGATGCAGCAGGTTTTAAGCCACCTTGCTTCTTCTATACCATCGGAGAGGTCTCATCCGTTGTTTACACAAAAAGAAAGTGTTCCAGTAATTAAGATCGTTCTGATTACGGCGGACAAGGGACTTTGCGGGGCATACAATAATAATATAATTCAGACGACAGCAAAGTTTATTAAGGAAAATACTGGTAATACAATAAAATTGATTCATATAGGTAAAAAGGGAAATCTATATTTTTCTAAGGGGGGCTACACGATAGAAAAATATTATCCCGAAAACGTAGAGAAATTTGGATACAATCAGGTAAAGACATTAGCATCTCAGTTGATTGATGGATACGAGGCTGGTGAGTTTGGACAATTACATATATTTTTCACTAAATTTAAAACGACAATGCAATATTCTCCAACGAGTATCCGGTTGTTGCCTATAGAAAAAGACGCCATCAAGACGAAAGTGATTGCAAAGGGCGAGTATATTTTTGAGCCTTCTGCAGAACAGATAATCGAACACCTATTTCCAAAATATATAGAAACACAGATATATCAATGTATTTTGGAATCTTTGACATCTGAGTATGCAGCCAGACGGGTAGCCATGATTGCAGCAACTGAAAATGCCGGAGAAATGATTGATGAATTGACTCGTAGTTATAACAAGGCCAGGCAGGAGACAATTACCAAAGAATTACTGGAAGTTATTTCCGGAGCCGAGGCGTTGATTAAAGGTTGAAATTTACGTTAAGTTAATATTGTAATTATGACAAAATAAGGAAGGAGTAAGACCTTTGGCTAAAAAAGATAAAGGTAATAATAAAGGAACAATTGTGCAGATAATCGGTCCGGTAGTGGATGTGAGATTCACTCATGAAAATCTGCCACCAATTAAAAATGCAATTAGTATAAAAGACCCGCAAAAAAAGACTGAATTGATTGTTGAAGTCGCACAACATTTAGGAAATGATACAGCCCGATGCGTTGCAATGGCATCAACAGATGGGCTTGTCAGAGGTATGGAGGCTGTAAATACAGGCTCGCCTATAACCGTACCAGTAGGGAAAGAAGTTTTAGGAAGGGTTTTTAATTTATTAGGTGAACCTATTGATAAGCTGGGAGCCGTTAAGACTAACAATCGGCTCTCGATTCACCGTGCACCTCCTTCGTTTGAAGAGAGGGAGACAACTACGACAGTATTAGAAACAGGCCTGAAAGTCATTGACCTGCTTGCACCATTTGCACGTGGCGGAAAGATTGGACTGTTTGGAGGCGCTGGGGTCGGAAAGACCGTGTTGATTATGGAACTTATCCGAAGTATCGCTACCGAGCACGGTGGGTATTCTGCATTTGCAGGTGTAGGAGAAAGGACCCGCGAGGGAAATGACCTGTGGCTTGAAATGAAGGAATCAGGGGTTATTGATAAGACCGTACTGGTTTTTGGTCAGATGAATGAGCCGCCTGGCGCAAGGCTTAGAATCGCCCTGTCAGGTCTGACCATGGCTGAATATTTCAGGGATACGGAAGGGCAGGACGTGCTTTTGTTTATTGATAATATATTCAGATTTGTGCAGGCAGGTTCTGAGGTATCAGCGCTCTTAGGCAGAATGCCTTCTGCCGTAGGTTATCAACCTACTTTAGCAACAGAGATGGGTGATTTGCAGGAACGAATCACAACGACTAAGAAGGGTTCTATTACATCATTACAGGCCGTTTATGTTCCTGCGGATGACTTTACCGATCCTGCGCCTGTAGCTACATTCCCTCACCTTGATGCCACCATTGCACTGTCCCGTCAAATTGCCGAGTTAGGTATTTATCCCGCTGTAGACCCATTGAGATCAACCTCAAGAATACTTGATCCGAGGGTTGTAGGGCAGGAGCATTACGAAGTTGCCAGAGAAGTACAGAGGATATTGCAGCGTTATAAAGAACTACAAGACTTTATTGCCATTCTTGGTATGGAAGAACTCTCGGAAGATGACAAGATGTTGGTAGGCAGGGCAAGAAGGTTGCAGAGGTTCCTGTCGCAGCCATTCTTTGTTGCCGAGCAGTTTACAGGCACAAAAGGAAAGTATGTGCCTTTGAAAGAGAGTATCAGGGCATTTAAAGAGGTAGTTGAGGGTAAACACGACAGCCTACCCGAACAGGCTTTCTACATGGTGGGCGGTATTGAAGAGGTGGTAGAGAAAGCGAAGCAGATGGGCGGATAAACATGGCTAAAACATTTAAAATTGAGGTTATTACACCAGAAAAAGTCGTTTATGATGATACAGTGCAAAGTATTACTGCCGAAGGAACAGAGGGTTCTTTCGGAGTTCTTGCAGATCACGCATCTATGATCGCTGAACTACAGACGGGTATATTGACAATCAGTGATGTAAATAACAAGACGGTACGTTTTGCCCTCGATGGCGGTTTTGTGGAGATATTAGCCAACAATGTTATTGTGCTGACCGATACATGTACTAAAGAAGGGGAAGTGGACGTCGAAAAGGCTATGGCTGAAAAGGCTTCTGCAGAAAAGGCATTGCTCAAAGTAGGAAGCGGTGTAGAAAAAGAAAAGGCAAAAGCAGCGCTCAAACGGGCTAACACATTGCTAAAGCTGGCAAATAAGTGATCTGCACGCTGAATTTAATTATGCCTTCGGCTACTTTTTCAATGTAGCGCGAACTTCAGTTCGCTTACATCCTATGCGAACTGAAGTAACTGCAACATTGAAATTCCTATACATCAAATTAAGCTGCCTTTGTCAGCGGCTTTGATAAACGCGCAAGATGGGTTAAACGCAGCGTAAAATTCCCTAATTCCCCCTTTTTAAAGGGGGAATTGAGATTAAGATGGATTCGCTTAACCTATCCTACAATACTAAAAGTAATAATAAAAAAAACAAAAATAAAAACAACCTCACAACACTCCTCTTTTGGCAATATGTCAGCAAATTCATAAATTTTCTTGGAAAATTTATGTAAGTTTAAACCAGATGTTTTGAACAGGATTAAGGGTTTAAACAAGTACCAACCATACAAAAACTAAATTGACTGTATAGGGATTTTTATTTTGTTTAAGCGGGTTTTGTGGTATGAATTATAAAAATCCCCCTTAATAAAGGGGAGGTTGTTTGTCAGTGTCAGAAGGAAACTCCTGTTATTACAGAAAATACTGCTGAAGGTAATTTATTTAAAATATATATCATGGGTTTAAAAACGCTACTAGGTATCAAAAAATATAAATGGAAAAGAACGATTAAAAAATTCGTTTCCAGGATGGAAGTGCTTTTTCCTAAATATCAATGGAATGATTTCTACCAGGTTGCTGAACATTTCTGGAGAAGAGGGATGTCTTCATTGAGCGAACGCGCCTTTCTGTTTCGCTTATCTCGTGATCTTCAGGATAATGCAAAAATTGTAGAGATTGGCAGTTGGATAGGCGAATCAACCTGTATATTGGCATCGGGATTAAAAGGAACTCAGGCAAAGATGTATGCTATTGATACTTTCAAAGGGGACGCTAGCGATTATTCGGCCAGAGATAGATATAAGAAGAGATTTTCCAAGTTGAGAACTGATAATACAAAAGATATTTTTGACAGAAATATTACACATTTTAATTTAAAATTACGAGTTACAGCTATTGCAGCAGATTCGCTAACAGCAGCAAAAGGATTTTGCGAATCACCTAACTCCATAGATCTTCTATTTATTGATGGTGATCATTCAGAAACTGCGACAAGGAACGATATTGAAGCGTGGCTGCTATATGTTAAAAGAGGGGGTATCGTTATATTTCACGATTTTACGTCAAATCATGGCGTTCCACAGGCAATTTGGTGGGCAATAAAGCGATCATATTTTTCTGATTTAGTGGGAGTTTACGGCACTACAATCGCCTTCAGAGTTTATTAATACTTATTGTACGATATTTTAAATTTATGCCAAGGAATTTTAAAGTAGCCACAAAATCACTAAGACACAAAGTTTTTTCTTTGTGTCTTAGTGACTTTGTGGCAGAAAGAAGTTGCCGAAGGCCTAATTAAGTCTCTTTTAATACTGAGCAGTGCAGGAGAAGATTTATGTCTATACTTATTACAGGTGGTGCGGGGTTTATCGGGAGTCATTTTGTACGCCTTATGGTTAATCAAGGCAGGCAGGTTGTGGTACTCGACAAATTGACCTATGCAGGGAACCTTGAAAACCTGAAAGACATTGTGGAAAATTCAAAAACGTCCAAACTGTTCAAGCTTTACAAAGGTGATATCTGCAATCAGGAGTTAGTGGAACACATCTTTTCATCAGAAAATATAGACACGATTGTTAACTTTGCCGCAGAATCTCATGTAGACAGAAGTATTTTGAGCGCAAGTGCCTTTATTGATACGGATATGAAGGGCGTTTTCGTTTTGTTAGAAGCATCCAAACGTTTCGGCATTAAAAAATTCATACAAATATCAACGGACGAAGTTTACGGAACCGCCCACAGCGGCGCTTTTAAAGAAACCGATGCCTTAAACCCAAGCAATCCCTATTCAGCCAGTAAGGCTGGGGGAGACCGACTTGCTTATGCATATTGGGTTACTTATAAACTACCAATTATAATAACGAGGGCGTCCAATAATTATGGCGCTTATCAGTATCCTGAGAAGTTCATCCCGCTCTTTATTACGAATGCAATAGAGGACAGGAAGCTTCCGCTGTACGGCGATGGAAGGCAGGTTAGAGATTGGGTTCACGTTGAAGACCATTGTGCTGCCATTGATTTTCTCATGGCATGCGGGAAGGATGGTGAAGTTTATAACATAGGCGGTGGGAACGAACGATATAACGTTGACGTGGCGAATCTGATTATTGACGAACTTAAAAAACCAAAGACGCTAATAGAACACGTGAAGGATAGGGAAGGTCACGACAGGCGCTATGCCCTGGACTGCGCCAAATTAGCCGCTCTGGGCTGGAAGCCGAAAATAAAGTTTGAAAATGGCATTAGAGATACGATAAAATGGTATATAAATAATCAGGCGTGGTGGAAACGGATAAAGAACGGTGAATTTATGGAATATTACAATAGGCAGTATAGCCATCGTTTTGCGCCTGCAAAATCATAGACTTTTTTGAGACTCACTTAATTAGAGGGATACGGCATGTTGAGCACGATAGCTTTAAAAAATACGGGTTGGGTTATAAACATCCGGGAGAAAACAAGGGAGGTGTTAAAAGCTATTAACGATTTTAAGGAAAAACGCAAAGCACTCCTAACGAAATGCGCCACTGTTTATATGTCTGTAAAAATCGGGCTTATCCTTCTTGCTACTCTGTCAACTGTGGCATTTTTAATAATTTCTGTATCGCAACATCTAGCCATAGAGATGACAAAGACAAAAGCACTCATCTTTGCTACCCCGTTAACGCTTATAATTATGCTGAAGCTGTATTTTATATTCAAGATGTTGATGGCTTATGATAGATCCAGGGCGATAATTAATTCTGCAGTCAATGTGATAATTTTGAATGGTAAGCAGGAAGTACAGCGGATTGGGGAAGCAGTCCCAGTTGGTTTGTCACGGCGCGCTCTGGAAAAGATTAAAAATCGCTAATTCAATTATTTCATACCTTCCCGTTTTTCAATAGCCTCCGCTCGTCGCAAATAGAGCGGCAATAATTTGTCTATCTCGCATCGTTGTCCTGATTCATACATCTTTTCACCCAGTAAAGCAACATTTTTTGCCCTGGGTATTGCCTGCTCTTCTGCCTCTATAAAAATGTCCTTTTGTTGGAATACTTCCTTATAAGGCGTAATGCCATCACCAAAAATCACCACAGGGCGCGGCAGGATAGACAAAAGTTTATCAGGTTGAATCACCATGAACTCTGTTACCTTTTTTCTTTGCGCGTTCTCAAGCTTGTAAATACAGGCATAGACATGGTTTCGTTTCGCATCAAGAATGGGGCATATAGGTATTGAATTCATGGTATAATTTTCAGCTATAATGTCGAATATTGGTACTCCAATCACAGGTTTATTTAATGCGTAGGCAAGTGTTTTTGCGCATGTTACGCCTATCCGCAGCCCTGTATATGAGCCCGGTCCTACGTCAACCGCAATTAAGTCTATGTCCTTAGGTATCCAGCCAATCTCTTGAAATATATGTTTAATAGTGGGAACCAATTCTTTGCCGTGCTGCATTCCTGTCCCTAACTCCTTTGCAAGGATAATATGTTTATCCTTACAAACCGCAGCGCCTCCTATGTTCCCGGATGTTTCTATCCCTAATACTTTCATAAGTTCCTGGTGCTTGATTGCATAAGTTATAGTAACGAAAATGTTAGACTTAATTTCTGTCTCCCCTCCCTTGATGGGAGGGGGAAAGGGGGAGGGTGCAGTATTTTCTGTAAATATTATCTGTTATTTTTGCAATTATACACTAGCTGTTTTAATTACAGTAGTCTGTTTCCCGGCTATTTTCTTCAGATTTTCCATTTCCTTCCATTCTGTCTCTGTATAGAGAAGTTGAGGTGCAGGAATCTTTCCTGTATCAACTGCTTTAATCATACTATCAAAGACAAACTCAAACTCTCCGGGGTTTATGTTTTTTCCCCCCAATCCACCAACAAAAGAAAGCAAAAGAGGATTCTCTCTCTCATTATATAAGGCGCTGGCAATCTCCGAATACACTATGCCTCCTTTGCCAACGCTGATATTCTGGTCTAAGACAGCTACAGCTTTTTTTCCGTTAAGCGCCTTAACAATATCCATATCCGGAAATGGTCTTATAAGTCTTATTCTCAGGAGTCCAGCCTTAATGCCTTTCACCCGCGCCTTTTTTACCGCCTCTTTCCCCAGAGTTGAAAAGGAGTTTGTCATAACTAGCACATATTCAGCATTGTCTAGCATATACCCTTCAATTGTATTATAGCTTCTGCCAAAAACTTCTTTGAACTCATCGGAAACTTCTTTATAAACTTCGAGAGACTTTATGCTGGCAAGGTGCATCTGATATTTAAAGTAAGAATAAGCATGACCGCCAAGGACTGCCACGCCCTGCGCCATCGGCTGGGTTGCCTTAAAAAATGCGTGTTTTGAGTGATATGCCGGGAGAAACTTTCTTACAAGTTCTATTTCCGGTATTTCTACTGGTTCCCTTGTAAAAGAAAGATGGAATCCATCCATATTCACAAGCACAGGCAGAAGAATACGCTCGTCCTCTGCCAATCGGTATGCCATCAGAATCGAATCAAGCACCTCCTGGCAGGTCTCGCAGTGGATTTGCAAAAATCCTGAATCCCGTGCGGCAAGGATGTCGTTATGGTCGGGTTCCAGCGTAATCGGGGACGATAACCCCCTTGACACATTTACCATCACAAGCGGTACGCGCCATCCAGCCACAGAATAGAGCATCTCAAAGCCGTACAGTAGCCCCTGGCTCGACGTTGCCGTAAAGACCCTTACTCCAGTGGCGGAAGCAGCCCCTGCTGCGGTAATCATAGAGTGCTCAGAGTCCACCGTAACGAACCCGGCATCCAGAACCCCGTCACTAATCCATTTTGCAAGTGTCTCGATAATCTCTGTCTGGGGTGTTATCGGGTAAGCCGGAACATAATCAACCTCTGCAAGCCTCACACCCCAAGCCGCCGCTGCATTCCCCGTAAGCATTTCCCTTGTCATTGCAACAGGTCCTTTTCCTCAAATTCAGATTATTGTAATCCTAAACATTGACCGAGAACCGTAGGGGCAGGTTTGAAACCTGCCCCTACAATATTTATGGTTGCCATGCATGCACCCGCACCCTTTCTATTGCCTTTACGGGACATTCCCCATCGCAGGTCATGCATCCCTTGCAGTTATCGTAGTCCGTGTATAAGAAAAACTGCCTTCGTTCACTTCCATACAGCCATTGTCGGGTGGCAAGGACAAACAGGTTTATCCTTGCCACCCTGCCCAAGTCATTTTAAGCAGAATGAATTGCAAACACACCGTTAAGTAACGTCTATTATAATTCAATATAGTCAAGTGTGCTTAACTAGAAACGCCGTCCTCCGCCTTGTCTGCCTCCGCCGCCCGGCCTACCACCGCCGCCTTGCCTACCACCGCCGCCATATCTGCCGCCTCCACCTCCTCCTTGTCTGCCTCCGCCTCGATGTCCTTCTGGGCGAGGGCGGGCTTCATTAACATTGAGCGCTCGTCCCTTTAACTCCTTGCCGTTCAGCCCGTTGATTGCAGCCTGGGCTTCGGCTGTGGCTTGCATCTCCACGAATCCAAATCCTTTTGATTCGCGGCTAAACATATCCTTTATAACAGTAGCGGATTTAACCTGTCCGAAGGCGCTAAAAGCCTGTTGCAAATCCTCTTCGGTTGTATCGGGCGATAAATTACCTACAAATATATTCATTCAATCCTCCTTCTTAATGGATTTTCGTCTAACTCGTTCATTCCAAACCAAGTTTGGAAATACCTTGTCTCTTGTGAAACCGCCCCCTTACCTCCCTTCTTTGATTTGTGTTTAAGTTGTCCAACTAACTTTCGAATTTCCCTATGTCCTTTTTATTTTGAGTTTATAACTTCACCATATGCGGGTGGCACGGACTTCGTAGCGAACGCGCAGTCGAACGACAAACTTGTTTGTCCAGACTGCCCTTATTTAGTCAAATTATTATTTTACCTGAATGAAATTTAATGGAAGAGAAGCTTCTTGCCTCCCATCAATTGCTAAATCAACTGAATATTTACCAAATTTCTCGATCTTTAGTCCATGAATATTTAAAATTAAATTTGCGATGCTTGAATCCATATTTTGAGGAAAATCAACATTTATTTTGGCGTCCAGACTTGGCATTATTAGTTTACCATCCTCATCAACAATATTTACTCTGATTTTATGTTCTCCCTTTTCTATCTGATTAAAACGGACTCTGAGCGCTATGGCACATTGCGGATGTGTAGCTGGCGAAGACCGTGAATAAATATTATCAAAGGCGCCCAAAATGTTTAATTTTCCTACCGTTTCAGTAGCAGCATCACATAAAACAAACACCTCTTTATTCATTTGAACCTCCCGTGTTGACAGCTAATATTATTTTTGTTTATGGTATTCACCACGCATGAACCTCTCGTACTCTCTCTATTGCCTTTACAGGACATTCTTCAGCGCATATCATACATCCCTTGCAGTTGTCGTAATCCGTATAGGGGAAACCATCCTCGTTTATGGCGATACAGCCATCAGGACATCTTACGAAACAGGTCATACATTTGGTGCAAATATCGTAATCCCAGACAGGTTTAAATACACGCCAGTTACCGGTTTTTCTCATAGTGGTATTTGTGGTTGTATTTATGGTAGGACTTGAAATTACAGCGGCTTCAAATGGCATAGTGAAAATGGGACTTCCTTTGTAGGCGGCTTCAGTAATCTTTATTTCCATAAGTTGGATGGCATTGAAACAATAAAGTGAAGCCTCCATATTCTTTAATATTATTTCTCTTTCGGTTGTAATCTCAGATACCTCTTTTTCAACCGCCTTTTTCAATGTATCTCCTTTAAGACCAGCAATCCTTGAAGCAACGCCTCCTGCAAGGGCGCTAAGGACAGGCTTTCCCAGCATATCTAAGCCAATCTTAGTTATATCCAGAGTTATGATCTGCGCTGTGACTTTGTACCGTGTCTTTGCCTCGACTGGATTATGTGTAGTATTTATAAAAACAATACCACTCTCTCTTAAACCTGATAGCGGGTGTGCCATCGGATCGTCCAGAAGTGTTTCGTCCATTACTATTACAATGTCTGGTTCTGCTATTACGCCTCGTTCAAGGATGGGTTCTCTGGATATGCGTGTGAATGCGGCAATCGGTGCGCCTCTCCTCTCGGCGCCGTATAACGGAAAGTCCTGGGCATAATATCCTTCAAAAAAGGCGGCAGTTCCAAGCACTCTGCTTGCAACCTTAGCCCCCTGGCCACCCCTGCCATGAAATCTCAATCTGAGCAATTAAGTCCCCTGTTTTTTATGTAGGTTGAAGCGTAGTGCACTCAACATAATCACCCTTAAGGGGTGTGTCTTTCATGTAATATCCCAATGCCCAAATCAAACATTTGCATAAAGCTGCACTATTACAAAATATTTGGATTTTAGTTTTTCTATATCAATTATACTGTAATTAGTAACAGACAGGCAAGAACTTGTTTCTAACGGTTGCATATAATTTGACTTAGCGCAATACTTTTGTTAGAATTTTTTATTTATATAAACTGATTAAAGTATAAGGGTTTTTAGAATTGAGTAGCTATGCTATTGGTATTGACCTGGGTGGTACAAACATAAAAGCAGGTCTTGTTAATAAGAACGGGAAAATCCAATCTCGGCTTTCAATAAAGACTAACTATAACGCCGATCCGCAGATAATATCCAATCAAATTTTTGGGCTGATTGAAGAATTCATAAACAGCGCAAATTCAACGACAGCAGAAGTAGGGGGAGGTTTGAAACCTCCCCCTATCAGTATTGTAGGGATTGGGCTAGGATCGCCGGGTCTCATAGACGAAAAAGGTGAAACGATTATATTTTCACCTAATCTGCCCAAATGGCGGAATATACCTATCAAACGTATGGTAACAGAACGGTTTTCCATGCCATGCGTACTGGAAAATGACGCCAATGCGGCCGCATGGGGCGAGAAATGGGCAGGGGCTGGTAAAGAGGCAAGTTCAATGGTGATGCTGACCTTAGGAACAGGAATCGGAGGAGGTATTGTTATTGACAATAAGCTATGGCGCGGCGCCAATAACGTGGCAGGAGAGATTGGGCATATGGTGATCCAGATGGATGGACCACCATGCAGTTGCGGCAATTACGGATGTTTTGAGGCTTTTGCTTCAGCCACAGCAATGGTACGGCGTTTTAAAGAATTACTAAAAAGCGGTACATCATCTTCCTTGAAAGATTCGGGTGAAATCACAGCAAAAGCAATCAACGACGCCGCTTTTCAGGGCGACAGGGCTTCGCTGGATATTATTAAAGAGACGGGGCAATATCTGGGTATCGCCCTTGTAAATATTATGCATGTGTTAAATCCGGAGGTAATTGTGTTGACGGGTGGGATGATTGGCTCTGGCGAATTATTGATGAATCCCATTAAAGAGGTAATTAGTCAAAGGGCTTTTGAAGCGTCATACAAGGATACGAAAATAGTGTTTTCAAAACTTGGAAATGATGCTGGGATTATAGGAGCGGCTGGATGTCTACTGAAAGAATTAGGAATTTCTGTATAATTGCGCATATTGACCATGGAAAGTCTACGCTAGCGGATCGTCTGCTGGAAAAGACAAATACAATTACGTCCAGAGAGTTCCGTAATCAGATGCTGGATGATATGGACCTTGAGCGTGAGCGCGGAATTACCATTAAGGCCAGCGCTGTTGCCTTGAAGTTAGTGTGTGACGGCAAAGAATATAATCTAAACCTGATTGATACGCCCGGTCATGTGGACTTCAGCTATGAGGTGTCAAGGAGCCTGGGTGCATGCGAAGGGGTTTTGTTGTTGGTGGATGCCTCACAGGGCGTTGAGGCTCAGACAGTTGCCAATGCCTATCTTGCAATGGAACACAATCTGGCAGTTATTCCTGTTATTAGCAAGATTGATCTGCCACAATCCAGACCCTATGAAGTCCTCGCCGAAATGGAAAAAACATTAGGTATTGATACTGAAGACGCATTGATGGTCAGCTCAAAGACAGGCAAAGGCATTGATGAAATCTTTGATGCCGTTATCAAACGTATTCCGCCGCCTAAAGGCAACCCAAATGCCCCGTTAAAGTCATTGATTTTTGATTCAGTGTATGATGAATATCGCGGTGTCATTGTTTATCTTCGTATCTTTGACGGCACTGTTAAGGTGGGTGATGAGATATACATGATGAAAACAAACCGCTCCTTCAAAGTGGAAGAGGTGGGTATTTTTAAACCCAAGATGGTTGCTAAAGATTATCTATCAGCTGGAGAGGTTGGCTACTGCATTGCCAACATCAAGTCTATTCGCGACGTGAAGGTGGGAGACACAGTTACTCATTATAAGGAAAGGACGGCAGAGCCTCTGCCCGGGTATAGACCGCCCATGCCGATGGTATACTGTGGTATTTATCCTACGAACAATACTGATTTTCATCCGCTTCGTGAGGCGCTGGAGCGTTTAAGCCTGAACGATTCATCATTTACTTTCGAGCCAGAGACCTCTCAGGCGCTTGGATTTGGTTTCCGATGCGGGTTTCTAGGACTATTACACATGGAGATAGTTCAGGAACGACTGGAACGCGAGAGTAACATTAATATCGTGCAGACCGCTCCCAACGTAACATACGAGATATTAAAAATAAATAAAGAGGTAATTAAGGTTGATAATCCCGAAAAGGTTCCTCCTGTAAATGAAATCGAGGAATTCCGGGAACCAATGGTGCGCGCCAGTTTTATTTTACCTGCTGAATATGTGGGAGTAATTATGCAGTTAGCCGAAGCGCGCAGGGGAAAATACAAAAGCACTGAATATCTCAGCGAAAAACGTGCGATCCTTATTTACGAACTGCCGCTGGCTGAGATTATCTTCGATTTCTTTGACAAGATGAAATCGGCTACGAGGGGCTATGGCACACTGGACTATGATTTTATTGGATATGAGGCTGCAGACCTTGTAAAATTGGATATCCTCGTGTCAGGCAAGCAAGTGGACGCCCTTTCAACGATTGCTCATAGACAGGATGCGGACATAAAGGGCAGGAAACTCGTTAAAAAACTTAAGAACGAAATTTCCCGTCACCTGTTTGAGGTGGTATTACAGGCGGCGATTGGCAGCAGGATTATTGCGAGGGAAACGATCCGTCCAATTGCAAAAAATGTGACGGCTAAGTGCTACGGCGGCGATATTACAAGGAAACGAAAACTCCTGGAAAAACAAAAAGAAGGTAAAAAAAGAATGAAATCTATAGGCAATGTGGAAATCCCACAAAAAGCGTTCTTGTCTGTGCTATCCACGGATGAATGAAAGCGGTAAAGACTGAAACTATGGAAATATTTGATCAAGGCAACAGACATGACCAAAATGAGTTAGAAGTCAAAAAACTTAAAAATACATATCAAAATGAAAGAATTATCTTTTGCCTTCTTGCTGGTTAAAATTTAAACTTTTACGTCATTAACTGCAGTATTTGAAATTTTTGGTTTTGCTTTTTTGCAGTTAATTTTTAAATTTTGTTTTGTCATTTTACATTTTGATTTTTAATCTTTGATATTTAAATATTTCTCTGTGTTCTGCGCTTAAACTTTAACAATATTAATGAGGTTAAGAGTGTCCAAAATTCAAGAAAAACAAGCTGTCCCGCCCTTAACTGAGAAGACAAAAAAACGCAAGGGTAAACTACGCGAAAATATTGAGTCAATAGCCATAGCCATTGCAATTGCTTTTGCCATACGTTATTTTGTAATAGAGGCATTTAAAATTCCCACTGGTTCGATGGCGCCAACCCTATTGGGCGAGCATAAGAATGTAAAATGTCCGAATTGCGGCTGGTTTTTCTATGCCGACCGTCAGAGTGAAAGCGCCACTTGCCCAAATTGCCAATTTGAGACAAGAGCCTCTGCTTATTGTAACAACTGCGATAATAGAATACATTATAACTGGCCTGCATGGCTGTGGAGGAAGGGAACGTGTCCAAAGTGTCAAATCACGATCCCCTGGACAGACCTGTCAAATCGGGTGAAGCACGGTGGAAATAGAATCCTGGTCAATAAATTCTGGTATAAATTCAGTAATCCCAAACGATGGGACATCGTAGTGTTTGTCTATCCATTGTATGATCTTACCTGTAAAAACTGTTCTGCGCAAATGTCTGATACGGAATTGCGCGACGGACTGCGCTGCCAACGGTGCGGCTCGACAAGATTTTCAAAGAAAAAGAAGAATTACATCAAACGGCTGGTTGGCTTGCCAGGTGAAAAGCTGCAGATTGTTAACGGGGATATTTATATCAATGATAAAATCCAGAGGAAATCTAATTATGCGCAGGATATACTGTGGATGCCTGTGTATGATAGTCACTATTCAATGAAGGAGGCGACTATTCCAATCTGGGTTGCCAACGGCACCGCATGGACTATTAACAAAGAGTCACTTACCTTGAATAACACATCGCAGGGTGATACGGACACCTCTCTGGTTACCTTTGGGCGAGAGATTACCGACCAGAATGGTTACAACAACAGGACTGGCGGCAATGAAATGGGAGATGTAAAGATTAGTTTTGACGTAACGCTTGCAAAAGGCTCAAATTGTCTGGAACTTGTGCTGGAAAAGAACAATGATGTATTTACTGCCGTTATTCCGACAAGCGATACGGACATAAAGGGTTATCTTAAGAAGGCCGAAAATGTGGTAGTGGAAAAGGATTTCCGCCTGCAAACTGATCAAAGATACAAGATAGAGTTTTCAAATGTGGATAATTTAGTGTCTCTTTCAATAGATAATAATAAAGTTTTCGTATTTGATAATGATAATGGGAGGGTACCTGATCCACGCCCATTTGATACGAGTAATGTCCGTTTCGGAGGTACCCACGTAAATGCAATATTTGAAAATATAAAGATTTTCCACGATATTTATTATACTAATCTTTCTTCAGGTACATGGGGCACAACCCAGCCAATACAATTGGGCGAGAAGGATTACTTCATGATGGGCGACAACAGCAGAAACAGCAATGACAGCCGCGTTTGGAAATTCGTCCCAGAAAAGAACATTGTGGGCAAGGCATTTTTTGTGTTCTGGCCGGTGAATAATATTAAGTTTATAAAGTAATTAAAGTAAGCAGGGTAAGGGTAACGAAGCCCGTATCGTGAGGCGGTTACGGTAACGGTAAACGTTTCGTTAATCGTACTCGTTCCCACGCTGTGCGTGGGAATACCACAAGTGACGCTCTGCGTCAAGACTATGAGAAGTCGATATAAATATTTTCATGATACTAGCCCCTACTTTGTAACTTGTACAGTTGTTAACTGGATCGCTGTCTTTACCTCGCCAGTGATGTTTAACATTGTAATAGAAAGTCTTCGTTTCCTGAGAGGAACTGGTTCCTTAAAGATATTTGCCTATGTTATTCTCGAAAACCATTTGCACATGATTGTTAGCTCAGAGGATTTAAGCAATAACATGATGCGATTTAAATCGTATACTGCACGAAAAATTATCGATTTTGCAGAAAGCAAAAATAATACGTGGTTACTTACACAATTTAAAGAAGAAAAGAAGGACTTTAAAAACGATAGA
>MHXP01000070.1 GCA_001824485.1 Planctomycetes bacterium GWA2_39_15
AGGCTTATGGAAAAGAACCTTGAGCATAGAATGTAACGCAAATGGTACCTTGCAATATAAACCACAATTTTGATGTTTTTTTGTGTCACAACGATAAAGACAAGCCTCACGTTGAGTCTTTATACTTTCGCCTGAAAGAAAGTGGCATTAATCCGTTTCTCGACAAATACTGTCATCTCGCTGGCAGGTCTTTCTTGTCTGGTATAGAATCAGGCTTCAGGGCGTCGTCTTCCTGCGCTGTTTTCATCGGACCTCACGGTATTGGTGGCATACAACAGATTGAATTGGAGATGGCAGTAGTACGAAAAGCAAGGGAAAGGAATTATCCAGTTATTCCGGTTCTTCTGCCCAGCTCCAGTTCCGGCAATTTACCACTTTATATTACATTGAACACATGGGTGGACTTTAGTAGCGGTATAAATAATGACGAAGAATTTAAACGTCTAATTGCAGCCATAAAAGGTGACTTACAACTGTTGACTGAGAATGTCAAGGAACCTCTCTCATCTTTATTCGCGTTTTCTAAAAGTTCTCACGTTGCCATTCCAAACCAGCCTCTTAAGGACATTAAGAAGGCATTAAAGAAATCATCAATGTCATTATTAAATTGGCCCACCACATTAGCCGATGGCCGATGGATAATAAGGGGAGAGTTTGACCGTATTAGAGAGAAAATTGAGGAGAATAGCACGAGTACCACTTTGCTTTTGGGGGCTCCCGGAAGCGGTAAATCAGCCCTATTAGCGAGAATCGCCCAAGATTTGCTGGATGCGGGAATAGCAGTATTGGCTATCAAAGCGGATCTCATACCTTCCGATGTAAAAACAATAGAGCAGTTGACAACTTATCTTGAACTTCCCGGAGAACCTGCTTCTTGTATAGAAGTATTAGCAAAATTTGAAGGGGTAGTGCTGATTATAGACCAACTCGATGCTCTCGCCGACATGGTGGACTTACATTCCCATCGTCTCGGCTTAATGCTCAATTTGATACGCAGCGTTTCGACATTGCCGAATGTGCATATTATTACCTCTTGCCGTACATTCGAACACATGCATGACTCTCGCCTGAGGAATTTGGACGCTGAGAGCATTAATATGGAATTGCCGTCTAAAGAGGATGTCAAAGTCGTTTTGTCGGAAAAAGGAATTCAAACAACAGGTTGGCCGATAGATTTTATTGAAATACTCCAAACCCCGCAGTATCTTAAAATTTTCTTAGAGTATAGTCGTGGGACAACTGAACCTGAAATATTTCAATCATCCCATGCAATGTTGAATAAACTGTGGCAAGAACATATTGAGAGTGCAGGGAATGTCTGTATAGACCTTGTCGATACCATTGCCACTATAATGGCTGAGAGAGAGGAATTATGGCTTCCTGTAGTTCAATTTCAAGATCACATGTCTATCTTACGAAAGCTTGAAGCGGTCTGTATTTTAACTTTCGATGAAATCGGGCAGAGGGTGGGGTTCAGTCATCAGACGCTTTTTGAATACGCGCGAGCACGAGCATTTGTAAGAATGGAAGGATCTTTATACAACTATGTGCTTCAAAGACAAAACGGAATGTTTGTACGACCACAACTCTGGAATGCTTTGAATTATCTTCGTTCTGCCGACCAAGCAAGTTACAAGAGAGAGGTGAGTGCTCTTTTGCATAATGATCAACTGAGGTTGCATATCAGAATTCTCATAATTGAATTTCTCAGTCAATTGAGTAACCCTCAGGAGTTCGAAGCCAATTGGTTATTACCTTATTTGGAACAACCGGAGTTTAGGCATAGGATATTGTCCTGCATGTCCGGAAGCAAAGGGTGGTTTGATATCATTGCTGATACTCTTTTGCCAGCATATATGACACAACCTTATGACCAAGCGATTTCAGTCGTTGCATTGTTACAAAATGCCTTGTTTTTTGCAAAAGACAAGACGTTTAATTTGATAGAAAAATTCTGGCTTCAGACACCCGACAAAGACAATCTTACTCTGTTGGTTCTTGACTATCTCAAGGCTTGGGATGAAAAAGCGCTGAACATAGCTTGCCTTATCTTTAGCAGGACGGACACTCCTAATCACTGGATACAACCAATAGTTGCTCTTGTATCCGAGCATACTCCACAACTGGCTCCGAGATTATTAAAAGTCTATTTGGACAGACTTTTAGCAAATGCCCATTTGGAAGCAGCCAAAGAGTTGCCGCCTATGCCTGTAAATGTATCAGAAGAGAAGCGGATATCGTATTGCTTAACCTATGAAAAAAACAAAACATATAAGCAGCTTCTTGAGGCAAATAGAGATTTCTATGAGCTATCATCAGTTGCTGATGCTGCCCCTTCGGAATTCCTCCATTCTATTTGGTCATGGTTTATTGATGTGTTAACCCTTATTGTGAATGAACCGCATCATATCCTTATTGGATATAGAGATGACCACTGTTTAGCGACAAGTTTGGATGGCGATGTCGAAGGCATAGGTGAATATCCTTTAATTTCTTCGATAGAAACTGCTGTCAAGAGTTTTGCAAGTCAAGACTCTAATGCGTTCATGGAGTTTTATGACAAATGGAAGAATGCAGACTTTTTAGTTGTGCAAAGACTGTTAGCAAGAGGCTTGGCAAGGCTGTCCGAGAGTCATCCATACAAAATATTTGAATTCTTGATGGAAGACAAACGCAGATTAATCCTGGGAGGTTATCAAGACAAACACTCGGATACTAAAGTGATTATCACGCTGTTAGTGCCGAAGATTGATAGAGAGAGCCTTATTAAGATTGAAACGGCTTTATGCGGCTTCAATATGTATAAAGAGTCGTGGCATGATGATGAGCCGAATATTAGATTGAATCGGTTTAAATATAATCGCCAACATCGTTTTCGTCTTTTAAGGTCATTTCCTCTTGAATATATGAGTGACAAAACACGACGCCTGTTAGCAGAGGAAGAACGTGCTTTCCCAAACATGGATGACAGAGATGTCCGTTTTAGCGGTGTTCGTTGTATTGGCAGCCCTATGTCAGTTGAGCAAATGACAAAGGCAAGCGATGAGGAAATTATAGGCTTGTTTGATCTGCTTGGAAGTAAATCCGATAATCACCCGAAAGATTGGCTAAAAGGAGGGACAATTCAGGCGTCACAAGCCTTTCAAGAGTTTGCTAAAGAACACCCTGATAAAGCTATCAGCATAATCTTTAAAATGAATCCAAATGACCATAATATGCTAGTAAGTTATACTATAGAAGGTCTTGGCAATTCTAATTTATCTACAGCAGAATTATTCAATGTTATTTCTGCTCTTGTTAAAGCGGGTTTTGGTAGCGATGATTTCCATTTTCATGCAGCAAGGGCTATAGGTAGTCGTATTAATTCAAATACTCCATTGCCTGATAATTTTTTTGAGATATTAAGAGGCTGGCTGACATCATGGAGACCTCCTGTACAGACAAGCACAACAGAAGAACAATCCGATGTAGAATCTGTCATTTGGCAAAGCCATAGGATGATAATGCTGCCTCATGGCAATTATCCTATTCTTGAAACTCTTTCACGTGCATGTTTGTTGCCTAAGCCGCCATTGACGGATCGTTGGTTATCTATATTGGAAGAACATTTACTTCGAGACGAAGACCCTGAAGTATGGAAAGTCCTATCAATATATTGGTTGCCAAATCTTGCTTTTGCAGATAAAAATCGTTCAGAGCATTTTTTAGATACTCTTTTTTCAAAATATCCCCAAGTAATAAGCTCGGCTGACGGGGCGGTTTTAATAGCACGAACCCAGTCTTGGGTTGGTGAATCGTTTGTGTCTAAATGGCTTAAGCAGTTAAGAGATAGCAACTGGAAATTTGGAGCCCAAGCATATGCGGAGATAATATTGTTACGTCATGCGTGGTTTCCTGAATGCAATTTGGCAAAAGAGGCGATTAAAGATATTCTTTCAGTAAAACATGAAGGATCTGAAAAAATGACAGATTTGTTAGTAGGTATTGCTTACACTGCAGTTGAATTATGGTCTGAACTTCAATATCGGACTTTGGGAACTGAATTTTTATTGAGACTTATATCAACCCCTGATAATAGAGTGCGAAGGGCTGTTTCGCACATTTTCGGAAGAGAAAATACATTATTTTATGACGATAATATGAAGCGAATACTTGACTCTCTTTGTATATATCCTGAAGTATTAGCAAATGATAGAACTGGTTATTTGATAGAAGCAATAGAGAACATTGTCATAATTGATCCCGATAGGGTTTATCAAATTTGCTCTGCAATAGTTAATAAATTGGGCAAAAAGTTGACGGATATCAGTCAAAGCTCTGCTATTTGGAGCGAAAACATTATCAATATTGCATTAGCATTAAATCGCTTGGATATGCCGCATAGAGAAAGAGGACTTGAACTATTTGAGAAATTGCTTAATCTTGGTGTCTGGAGAGTAAGAGAGACGCTTTTAGAATTAGACCGCAGGCTTGTGCCTAACGTAGTAGCACGACCAAGCCGCAGGCGCAGACGGCGTGGAAAATAATAGGTTTGCTAGATGTAATGCATGGGTCTAAAAAGGGAATATGCATGCAGACTAAAGTTGTATCAAATAAACGGTTATTCATACCCAATTGTGTCAAATTTATGAGAACCTATCATGTAAAAGAAAGACCACAAGCGCATTATCCGAAAAGGTAGGGTGTAGAATTTAAAGTAGAGAACCAGCAACCACTTAAATTGTCTTTGTGGAGTAGATAATGCCTCCAGGAATAGTAAAAGGGGTTGAATCTTTCAAATTGACAAATTATATCCGAAGAGAAAAGTTCAAGGCGCATCTTTGCCATTACGAAAGACGAGGATTATTTGCAAAATCCTGATAAACAAGCCAAAGTCCGCGATTTGGAAAAACAGATTGACCAGCTTGTCTACAAGCCATACGGACTAACGGCAGAAGAAATTGATAGAAAGGAGAAAACAAGATGACTGTTTTTAAGTATGTATGGCATTTGTCAGCACTTGTTTTTGTAGCAATTTTCTTGCCTGTGTGGTCTACCAATGCTACTGTTTTCAACGATGATTTCTCTGCCAGTGAGGCATCTGTCACGCCTCAGATCGCAGGCGGAAGGGTTCATGCCATCGCCCTGAAATCAGACGGGACGGTCTGGGCGTGGGGATATAATGCTTATGGTCAATTGGGAGACGGGACTACCGCATGGAGTAGACCTACCCCGGTGCAGGTAAGTGGTTTGAGCGGTGTTACCGCCATCGCAGCAGGGGGATATCATACTATTGCCCTGAAGTCAGACGGGACGGTCTGGACGTGGGGAGCTAATGGGAATGGTCAATTAGGGGATGGCACAACCACAGAGAGAAAAACGCCAGTACAGGTGAGTGGTTTGAGCAGTGTTACCGCCATCGCAGCAGGGAGTAGTCATACCATTGCCCTGAAGTCAGACGGCACGGTCTGGACGTGGGGATATAACTGGTTTGGTCAATTGGGAGATGGGACGACTACGGATAGCACTACCCCGGTACAGGTAAGTGATTTGAGCGGCGTTACCGCCATCGCAGGTGGGGGATATCATACCATTGCCCTGAAGTCAGACGGTACTGTCTGGGCGTGGGGATATAATGGGTCTGGTCGATTGGGGGATGGCACAAACACGGAGAGAACTACGCCGGTACAGGTAAGTGGTTTGAGCGGTGTTACCGCCATCGCAGGCGGGGGATATCATACCATTGCCCTGAAGTCAGACGGCACTGTCTGGACGTGGGGAGCTAATGGGTCTGGTCAATTGGGGGATGGCACAAACACGGAGAGAACTACGCCGGTACAGGTGAGTGGTTTGAGCGGTGTTACCGCCATCTCAGGTGGGGAAAGCCATACCATCACCCTGAAGTCAGACGGCACAGTCTGGACGTGGGGAGCTAATGCGTCTGGTCAATTGGGAGATGGGACTTACACGAGTAGAACTACGCCACTACAGGTGAAAGATCTTAATTTGCATGTTTCTGTAACACCCACTCCGACACCCGCCATAACGCCAACACCTTCATCCACACCTGGTGGGAAAGGGAGTATCTCCGGAGATGTTGTAGACACCGAAGGCGAGCCAATTGATGCCGCAAAAATAAGCCTGAAAGGAAAAAAAACAAAGAGATTAAAGACCGCATCCGACGAAGATGGGTATTTTGAGTTTACTAATTTGAAGGCAGACACCTATAAACTCATAGCAAGAAAGAAGGGTTATAAGATATCCAGACAAACAATACCACTGAAGGCTGGAGAGGTAAGAGATGATATCGAGCTAGAGATGGAAGAGAAGTAATCTTTGGGTATTAAACCTGCTCCTGACAGGTTCAGGAATTGAGGGGGTGCCGAAGGTGTCAAATCTTGATCAGTGAATTATTGTAGCAAATGCATGAGGTCGCGTCTTGAAGAGTGATGGGAATGTTGAAAATTCATAATGTTTTAGAATCTTTTGGGCACATCTTTGCCATCACGAATGACGAAAATTACTTGCAAAGCCATGATAAACAAGCCAAAGGCCGCGATTTGGAATAATAAATTGACCAGATTGTCTATAACTTTACGACCTCACGTCAGAGGAGATTGCACTTGTGGAGGGGGAAGTAAATTGTAAAATTATAAAGGGAGACTAAAGATATGAATACAAGTTTTGAGTTTGACTTATTTGAATTTGTTTCGGATTTTTTGCTTCGGATTTCGTCTCTTCCGACTCGTTCGGGTTAGAATAAAATGAAAAGAATCTTTATTACACTCGTATTTCTCTTACCAATCCTCACATTATCTACGGGTACGGCATACGCACAACATGAAGAAAAATTCTTTGACGTTGTGGGTGAAATAGCTTACGGTGAGGAGTGTTTAAAGACGTGGCAAATCGACGAGGCTTCTGCTATTGCCAATAAACTGCTTTCAACTGCGGCAGAAAATCCTTATGTGTGTTTTTTTGCAG